>JACCSN010000765.1 GCA_013812985.1 Hyphomicrobiales bacterium
CTCGGCTCGTCGCAAAGCGAGGAATGCCGGATCGACTCGATCGCCCAATCCTGGGCCGTCCTCTCCGGCGCCGCCGATCCCACCCGCGCCATGCAAGCGATGGCTTCGGTGGACCGGCATCTTATCCGCCGCGAGGACGGACTGGCGCTTTTGTTCACGCCGCCCTTCGACAAGACGCCGCTCGACCCCGGCTACATCAAGGGCTACCCGCCCGGGCTGCGCGAGAATGGCGGCCAGTACAGCCACGCCGCCATGTGGGCCGTGCTCGGTTTCGCCAAGCTCGGACAGGGCGACGAAGCGGGCGGGCTCTTCGCGCTGCTCAACCCGATCAACCACACCCGGACGCCGGAAGAGGTCGCTCGATACAAGGTCGAGCCCTACGTGATCGCCGCGGATGTCTATTCCGTGCCCCCGCATACGGGGCGCGGCGGCTGGACCTGGTACACGGGCTCGGCCGGTTGGATGTATCGCGCCGGGATCGAGGGCATCCTCGGCATCCGGCAGGAGGGTGGGTTCCTCGTCATCGATCCGTGCATTCCCGCTGCCTGGCCGGCGTTCAACGCGACGGTCAGACAAGGCTCGACCCGCTACGAGATCAACGTTGCAAATCCGGCGGGCCGCTGTCGCGGCCTCGATGAGGCGGATCTCGACGGCGTGCATATGGCCCTTGATGAGGGCAGCCTGCGGGTGCCTCTGGATGGGGCTTCTCACACCCTGTCGCTGCGCATGCTTGTTCGCTAGCCAGCTAGCGCGGGAGCACCGGACCAGCGGAAAGAGGCCTCCCGGCGCCGTTCTGCTTTTACCAGCCGCCATCAATCGCAAGATTCTGGCCGGTGATCATGTCGGAGGCCGGAGAGACCAGGAAAAGGACGAGCTCGGCGATGTTCTCCGGCTGGATGCGCGTCTTCAGGCACTGGTTCTCCAGGATCCAATCGTTGTACTCCTGAAGCTTGTCGCCGAGTATCCGCTCCTCGGTTTCCGACACGACGGCGCCGGGCGAGACCGCATTGACGCGAACGCCATGCGGCCCGAGCTCGCGCGCCAGGGTCTTGGTCAGGCCCAAGAGCGCTCCCTTAGACGCCACATAAGGCACGTAGCCGTCCCAACGCCCGTTCAGGGTGACGGAGCAGAAGTTGACGATCTTGCCGTATCGCTTCAGCTTCATGGCTGGTGCGACCGCGCGCACGAGGGCGAAGGCGGCCGAGGAGTTCACCCGAACCTGCTGCTCATACTCCTCCAGGGAGAACTCCTCGAACGGCCTGTTGATGATCAGGGCGGCGTTGTTGATGAGGATATCGATGCCGCCATGCTGGTCGGCGAGCGCGTGAGCCGCCGCCTCGGACCCTGCGAGATCATCGAGATCCTGCCCCACATAGACGGCT
The DNA here is from genome assembly GCA_013812985.1 of Hyphomicrobiales bacterium. The sequence continues at coordinate 1,383 of JACCSN010000765.1, forward strand.
TTGGCCCCGGTCTCGCCGCCGACCTGAAGGGCGAAATCTTCGCCGTTCGCCGCGCCCGGGCGGTCGAGAAGCAGCAATCGCCCCCCTGCCCGCCCGAGAATTTGGGCCTGCGCTCGTCCAAGCGTCCCAAGCGCCCCGGTCAGCAATATCGTCTTCCCGGCGAGCACAGACATCAAAGGAGCTCCTGCACCTCGTCGATCGACGTTTCGCCGACCGGCTTGTCGAAGACGATCTCGCCGCGCGCCATGGCCACGATACGGTCGCAGGAGTGGAAGACGTGCGGGATGTTGTGGCTGATGAAGATGCCGGTGACGTTCTGCGCCCTGAGGCCCCGGATGAAGCCGAGAACCTTGTTGGTCTCCTTGACAGAGAGGTGATTCGTCGGCTCGTCGAGCACCAGCACCTTGGACTTGAAGTGCATCGCGCGAGCGATCGCCACCCCCTGGCGCTGGCCCCCCGACAGCTCGCCGACGAGCGCGTCCGGCGAGCGGAGGTGCAGCTCGACATCGGCGATGGCGCGCACACTTTCCTCGCGCATCCGCTTCTGATCCAGGAGCCCGAAGCCGAACAGCCCCCAGCGGATCGGCTCGCGCCCGATGAAGACGTTGCGGGCGATCGACATCATCGGGACCATGGCGTTGTACTGGTAGATGGTCTCGATCCCGAGCCGCATTGCGTCCTTGGGCGTGCGGATCGGCGTGCGCTTGCCGTCGATGAGGATCTCGCCCTGGTCCGGGCTGTGCACGCCGGACAGGATCTTGATCAGCGTCGACTTGCCGGCCCCGTTGTCGCCGACCAGGCCGATCGACTCGCCCTGACCGATCTTCAGGCTGACGTCTTTGAGGGCGTGGACGCCCGAGTACCATTTATGCAGGCCGCGACACTCGATCACCGGTGGATTGGCCGGCCCCGACTGGATGGCTGACAGCCGGCTCGGCGCCGGCTCCGTGCTTGGAAGGGTCGGGCTCATGGGTCACCTGCAGCTTGATCCGCCGCGCCGTGCGGCGCAGCCAGGAATTCCCGGCGACCGCCAGGATGGTGAGAAAACCGATCGCGAACTGGAACCAGTTGGCGTTCACTTGGCTCAGCACCAAGCCGTTGTCGATGGTGCGGATCAGGAGCGCTCCGACGATGCCGCCGAAGACGGTGCCGATGCCGCCGGTGAGCGCCGTCCCGCCGATCACCGCGGCCGCCACCGCCTGCAGCTCCAGCCCGACGCCGATGGAGGGGAGCGGCGAGTTCAGCCTGAGCACCTGGATCA
>JACCSN010000799.1 GCA_013812985.1 Hyphomicrobiales bacterium
GGCGTGCCGGCCTCGAACTTCATCGGCGGATCGCCGTAGGTGACCCAGTCCTCAGTCACGTCGCGGATCATCTCGCCGCCGCCCATGAAGGGCGGCATGGCGTCGAGGTGCTCGCGCTTGCCCCACAGCACGCCGATGCCGGTCGGCCCGTAGGTCTTGTGGCCGGTGAAGACGAAGAAGTCGCACCCAAGATCCTGCACGTCGATCGGCAGGTGCACCGCCGACTGGCTGCCGTCGACCAGAACCGGAATGCCGCGCTCATGCGCGATGCGGCACACCTCTTTGATCGGCACGACCGTGCCGGTCACGTTCGACATATGCGTGACCGCGACGATCTTGGTGCGTTCGGTGAGCAGCGCCTCGAACGCTTCGAGGTCGAAGGCGCCATCCTCATGCACCGGCGCCCATTTCAGCACCGCGCCACGCCGCTCGCGATGAAAGTGCCAGGGCACGATGTTGGAATGGTGCTCCAGGATCGAGATGACGATCTCGTCCCCTTCGCCGATCCGCATGCCGCCGAAGGACTGCGCGACGAGGTTGATCCCCTCCGTCGATGAACGGGTGAAGATGACCTCGTCGATCGAAGGCGCGTTGATGAAGCGGCGCACCGTCTCGCGTGCGTCCTCATAGGCTTCGGTGGCGGCGTTGGAGAGGTAGTGCAGCCCGCGATGGACGTTGGCGTATTCGTCGGAATAAGCGCGGCTGACCGCGTCGATCACCGCCCGCGGCTTCTGCGCCGACGCGCCATTGTCGAGGTAGACGAGCGGCTTGCCGTAAACCTTGCGCGACAGGATCGGGAAATCGGCGCGAACCTTCTCGACATCGTAGGCGGCACCGAAGACCGCGTGCTGTGTCATGAGGCAATCTCCGCCGCCATGCCGAGCCAGCGGCGCGTCCGCGCTTCAAGGGCTTCGATCACCGCGTCATCGCCGATCAGCTCGATGGCGTCGGCGAGAAAAGCTTGAACCAGCATGCGTTCGGCCTCGACCCGCTCGATCCCGCGCGAGCGCAGGAAGAACAGCATCTCTCGGTCAATCTGCCCGCAAGTCGCGCCGTGGCCGCAGACCACATCATCGGCGAAGATCTCAAGCTCGGGCTTGTTGGCGAACTCCGCCGTCTCGGAGAGCAAGAGCGCCCGGCTCATCATCTTGGAATTGGTCTTCTGCGCCCCGGGCTCGACGATGATCTTACCCTGGAACACGCCCTGCGAGGAGCCGTCCATAGCCGCCTTGAAGTATTCCTGCCCGCCGCAGCGCGGCGCCGAGTGGTTGACGACAAGCGTCGTGTCCATGTGTTGGCGGCCGCGCGCGATCGTCGCGCCGCGCAGCCCGATCTGCGAGCCTTCTCCGTCGAAATGCAGCCGCGTCTCGCTCCGCGCCACGAGGGCGCCCGCCGCGAAGACGAAGGGCTCGAAGCGCACATCCGCCCCGAGCCGGGGCAGCAGCATGGAGAGGTGGATCGCCTCGCTCCCCTCCTCCTGCGCGGTGATCCAGCGGACGTTCGCGCCATCGCCGATCTGCGCCTCGGTGACGGTATTGGTGTGGTAGGCGACGCCGTCCGGGCCAGCGAAGGTCTGCAGAATGGTGGCCTGCGCGCCCGCCCCGATCGCGACCTGATGGCGGAGCGTCTGCAAGCCCGCCTCCGCCCCTCCAAAGATGGTCGCGATCTCCAGCGGCCGCCCCAGCTTGGCTCCTTCGCGGATGCGGAGCACCGCGCCGTCGCGCACGAAGGCGCTGTTCAGCGCGAAGACCGGCGCTTCCGCCGGATCGAGCGAGCGGTCCAGGATGGCCCCGCCATCGGCCAGGAAGCGGCCGAGCGAGGCGAAATCGACGTCAGCCTCCAGACCGGCGATGTCGGACAGCGCCGGCACGAAATGGCCGTTGACGAAGACGATCCGCGCCCGGTCGATTCCCGCGAAGACATCGGCGCGCGCCAGCGCTTCCCGCGCCAGGCCAGGCGCGACCGGGGCGGCCGGCGGCGGCGCGTCGCGCATGAGCGCGCGGAGGTCGGTGTATTTCCACGCCTCGACGCGCCGATGCGGCAGGCCCGCGGCCATGAAGGCGCCGAACGCGTCGGCGCGGATGTCGCGCATCGGATCGTCGCCGGCGAGCGTGGCGAAATGCTTCGCCAGCGCGTCCTCGGCCTTGGTGCGGATGCGGGTGGGCAGCTCTCTCATCGCGTCACGCCGCCTCGTCCACATAACCGGCGTAGCCGCGCTCTTCCAGCTCCAGCGCCAGTTCCTTGCCGCCGGAGCGCGCGATCCGCCCGCGCGACATGACATGCACGAAGTCCGGCACGATATAGTTCAGGAGCCGCTGGTAATGGGTGATGACGACGAAGGCGCGCTCAGGGCCGCGTAGCGCGTTGACGCCGTCGGCGACGATGCGGAGCGCATCGATGTCGAGGCCGGAATCCGTCTCGTCCATCAGGCAGAGGCTCGGCTTCAAGAGCGCCATCTGCAAAATTTCGTTGCGCTTCTTTTCGCCGCCGGAGAAGCCGACATTCAGCGGCCGCTTCAGCATATCCTGGGTGATGTGCAGCCTGGCCGCCGTCTCGCGCACCAGGCGCATGAAATCCGGCGTGGAGAACTCCGCCTCGCCGCGCTTCTTGCGCTGCGAATTGAGCGAGGTCCGCAGGAAGGTCATGGTGCCCACGCCGGGAATCTCGATCGGGTACTGGAAGGCCAGGAACACGCCCGCGGCCGCCCGCTCGTCGGGGGCCATTTCCAGGAGGTCTTGGCCGTTATAAAGCACCTCGCCTGCGGTGACCTCGTATTCATCCTTGCCGGCGAGCACGTAGGACAGCGTCGACTTGCCGGAGCCGTTCGGCCCCATGATGGC
>JACCSN010000800.1 GCA_013812985.1 Hyphomicrobiales bacterium
GTCCTTGCGGTGATACCGCAGGTCGACGACGATGAAGGCTGCGAGCACCAAAGTCGCAACGAGCGCCGTTTCGCGCCAGAGATGCTGCGTTGTCCAGAAGAAGTCGACGCCGTGCAGAAATCCTACGAAGAGCGGCGGGTCGCCGAGCGGCGTCAGCGCGCCGCCGATATTGGCGACGAGGAAGATGAAGAAGACGACGACATGGACGTTGTGGCGCCGCTCGTCGTTGGCGCGCAGCAGCGGCCGGATCAGGATCATCGCCGCGCCGGTCGTGCCGACGAAGCTCGCCATGACCGCGCCGAGCGCCAGGATCGCGGTGTTGGTCAGCGGCGTCCCATGCACATTGCCGGTGACCAGGATCCCCCCCGCCACGGTGAACAGCGCGAAGAGGAGCAGGATGAAGCTCAGATATTCCGCCAGCATGGAATGCACGAAGGCGGCCATGGCCGCTTCCGCCCCGAACGCGACGGCCAGGGCGACGAGCGCCGCCACCGCCCAGAACCCGGCGATCTTGCCGTAATGCCGGTGCCAGATTCTTGGGAACAGCAGCGGCCCCGTCGCGATCGACAGGAGCACCGCGACGAACGGCAACGCCCACGGCCACCCCATCGCCTCGCCAGGCAGCTCCGCCGCCCGCGCGGCGTTCGGGAAGAGGATCAAGATTGCCGCAGCCGCCCCGTACGCAGCCCATCCTCTTTTCATCCGGCATCCCTCGGCTGCGCGCTGGTTTCCCTATCAGCCGTGCATGCGGCCGGCAATCCAGGCAAATGCCTCTCCACGCTCCTGAGCCAAGTCGCGGCCGCGATGAAGCGCGCCCCCTTCTCCCCTCGGTCGTGGGAGAAGGTGTCCGCGGAGCGGACGGATGAGGGGGTGTGTCCCGCCCCGCGCCCGACACTATGCTGCAAAGCGGATGATTGAAGGTGACCGTCTCATCAGAGGGCTCATCTCAATCTCCTGTTCAGCAAGAGGTTGCCGGGGATACGGAGGCCGAGCCTCAAGCGAATTACGCCGGGGGAATCCCCGAGTTTGAGAGGCGCGGACAAGCAAACGATCCTTGTCGGTCGAAATCGGCAATGACTTTATCCCCGCCCGCCAAACCGGTGCTATTCTCCTCCCCATCCCCGCCCACAGAGGGCGTCCGGCCGGCGTAACCGAACGGGGCGGGGCTGCGGATCCGCGGCTTGGGGAGCGTAACGCCCTCCGCTTGCCGCGGCGCCTAAGCCGTCCCTGCTTGCCGTGATGTGCGACGTGTCGGCCGCATCGGGTAGAAGCACGAAAGACCCGGAGCGGGGACGGAGCAAGCGACAAGAATCCGCGCGGGGCGCCGACCGGTGTCTCACTCGTTCTGATCGCGATCGTCAGGTCGCAGCCCAAGGCGCCGCCAGGCGCCCCGCACCCCTCCCTTTCGGGGAGGCCCGTCCGAAAGCTCGGGCCGCAAGGCCGCGGGACGATGACGCGCGTCCCTTCTCCCCCTCATCCTGAGCTTGTCGAAGGGGTGGGAGAAGGTGGCCGCGGAGCGGACGGATGAGGGTGATCGTCGAGCACCGCCGTCCGACGAGATGCCGCCCCGATCCTTGCCCGCCAAGCCCCTCGCGCTTACCTATCTGGTCAGGAAACTTCCAGCACAACAGGCCGACGATGACCGACAAGATCGTGAAGAGCGATTCGGAATGGCAGACGCAGTTGACGCCTGAGCAATATCAGGTCGCCCGCAAGCACGGCACCGAGCGCCCGTTCTCCTCGCCGTTGAACGACGCCAAGCAGCAAGGCACGTTCACCTGCGTGTCGTGTGGCGCGCCGCTGTTCAAATCCGACGACAAGTTCGATTCCGGCACCGGCTGGCCGAGCTTCTTCCGCCCGATCGCGCCGGACGCGGTGGACGAGCACAGCGACCGCTCGTGGTTCACGACCCGCACGGAGATCCGCTGCGCCCGCTGCGACGCCCATTTGGGCCATGTCTTCCCCGACGGCCCGGCCCCGACCGGCCTGCGTTATTGCATGAACGGCGTCGCCATGGACCTGAAGCCCGGCGAAGACGCGGCGTGATGCACAAAGCGGTTTCCAGCCGGCCGCCGGTCGCCCCCAAGCGGCCGGTGACGGCGACGCATCACGGTCATGCGCGCACCGACGATTACGCCTGGCTCCGCGCCGAGAACTGGCAGGAGGTCATGCGCAACCCGGCCGCGCTGCCGGACGAGATCCGCGCCTACCTGGACGCCGAGAACAGCTATTTCCACAGCGAGATGGCCGACACGGAGGCGCTGCGGGAGGAGCTTTTCCGGGAGATGCGGGGCCGCATCAAGGAAGACGATTCCACCGTACCGGCGCCCGATGGCCCCTGGGCCTATGCGTCGCGCCATGTGGAAAACGGCCAGCATCCGCTCCATGTCCGCGAGCCCCGCGGCGGCGGGCCCGAACAGGTCATGCTCGACGGCAACGCGCTCGCCGCCGGCCGCGCCTTCTTCCGCATTGGCGGCACGGCGCATTCGCCCGACCATCGCCTGCTCGCCTGGTCGCACGACGATGCGGGATCGGAATTCTACACGCTGTCGATCCGCAACCTGGA
>JACCSN010000304.1 GCA_013812985.1 Hyphomicrobiales bacterium
CCGGGATCAGCTTGGTCGAGTTGGCTGCCGGGATCACCATGGGCAGCTTGGCGTCGCCGAAGATCTTCAGCGTCGGCACGGTCGCGCCCGAGCAGTAGCCGCCGACGATGCCGACCACGCCCGAGGAAGCGAGCTTGCTGGCGGCGTTGACAGCCTGCTGGGCGTCGCACGCGTCATCGGCGACAATGCTGGCCAGCTGCTTTCCGAGCACGCCGCCAGCTTCATTGATCTCGCTGATGGCGAGGGTCACGGCGTTGGCCATGTCCTGCCCGTAGGTCGCCTCCGACCCGGTGGTCGGCACCAGAACGCCGATTGTAAGCGTGTCCTGCGCGAAGCTGGGGGCTCCGAAAATCAAGGCGAGGGCAAGGCCCGCCGCGGCTGTTTTCATCTTCATCATAGGCATGGTTGGCTAGTCTCCCTGTTGAGCATCGAAACCCGGGCATCCGCCCGGTCACCTCAGGCCATTGGCTGCCTTTCAGCGAGGCAGTATTCATTTCTATTGAACCGACAACAGGCGCCTCAGCGCGGCGACCGCAGAACACGCCCCCAATGGTCGTCAGCAAGTCCCTTTAAAAGGGATTGGATCCAATCTACAATCGATCCGAATGGATTGTCTAGCGACGCTGCTCGCGAATCGACAGGAGGCGACGGCGTCCCTCAAGCCTTGCCTCGCCTCGAACCGGGAACATGGATTCATGCGGCAACCAGAAGCCAAACCCGCATCGCGAAGCGAGGTGCTCAGGGGAACCCACCGAATCAAACGTCAAGGTTTGCATGAAACTCTGGCGGACTCCCTCCGCGAACGTATCCTCGACGGCGAGTTCAAGGAGGGCGAGCAGCTTGTCCAGGAGGCCATAGCTGCCGAATACGAGGTGAGCCGGATGCCGGTGCGGGAAGCCTTTCGACAGCTTGAAGCGAGCGGATTGATCTCCAACCGGCTCCATAAAGGGGCGGTTGTCACGTCGCTGCCGCTGGAGCAGATCAGTGAACTCTTTGACCTTCGTGCGCTGCTCGAATGCAACATCCTCGCGTACGCTATCCACCGGGCAACGGAGGAGACGCTTGACGCCGCCCGTTCGATTCTGTCGCAACTCGAAAAAGCCTACTATGATCGCGATATCGGCAGTTGGGGCGCCCTGAATTGGGCGTTTCACCGCAGCCTGTATGTCCCTGCTGGGCGCGTGCAGACAATGACGGTGATCCAAGGCGTCAATGTCCAGACGGATCGCTACATCCGCCTGCAGATGGTCTTAACAGACGCCGTGGCGCAGGCGGAGAAGGAGCATCGTGAACTGTTCCGGCTCTATGCCGAGGGTGACGCCGATAAGGCGACCCCCTACCTGCGAGAGCATATCCTCAACGCCAAGCAGGATTTGATCGTCGCGATATCAAAGAGCCGCTCAAGTAAACACGCGGTATAGCGCAGGCCGGCCTGGGCGGGTCACAACCGCCTCTGCATTGCTCTTGCCGAATATTACGGCTGAGCACACAAATGATATCGATGTCGGCCACCGGCGAGCGCCATCACGGAGAAGTCCGATCTCATGCGGCGAAAAGTTCCGGAAATTCTGCTGCCAGCTTGGGAAGCGATTTAAGAATTTCCGAGAGGTGCCGGCGCATCGCCACCTCGGCGTCGCCTGGCGAATGCCGCCCGACAGCCTCAAAAATCCAGACATGCTGTTCGATGATCGTCTCGAGCGGCGTCGCGTCCGGCAGCGACAGGTAGCGGACGCGATCCATCTGGGCTTTCAGGTTTTCCAAAACCCGCCAGGCGTCGTCGCAATCCGCGCTTCTAGCAATCGCCTGATGGAATGCCTCGTCCAGCCGCAGAAACGCGACATTGTCGCCCTCGCGCGCGACGGCGCGCTGGTCTTCGATAATTGAATTTATCGCGGCGTGACGCTCGGGGGTCAGATCGCCGGCGGCCTTGCGAACGATGGCGACTTCGATCGCCTCGCGGATAAACCGGGCATTCTCGACCTCCCTGATCGAGATCAGCCGGACGAATGTCCCACGCTGCGGCCGTATTTCCACCAACCCGATCGCGCTCAGCTTGATGAAAGCCTCCCGCACCGGCTGGCGCGACACGCCGAGCTGGCGCCCGATTTCAGCCTCCGACAGCGGGTTCCCCGGCGCGAACTGCAGCTGAACGATGGCCCGCCGGATGGTTTCAAACACGCGGCTGCCGATCGTCGCCTCACGCCGGCGGCGGCTTTCGTCGTCAAGGGTCGGGAGCTGGAAATCGAGCGTCATGTTGACAGTTCTATACTACCATACTAGCGTCTGAAAAGGAGATTGTCTAAAGGACGATCCGTAGTGGGAGGAAATCATGAAATTCACAGCATGGAAGGCAATTCTTGCCGCGAGCCTGGTCGCGATCGTGTCGCCGGCGCTCTCGCAGGAGCATACGCTCAGCATCAATACCGCGCTGACTATCGACGACCCGCTCTACAAGGGGCTTGAAAGTTTTCGCGACGCCGTCGCCGCGCGCTCCAACGGCGCGATCGAGGTAAAACTGTTCCCCAACTCTCAGCTCGGGCCGGACGAGGACGTGCTCGAACAGGCCCGCGCCGGCGCGCCGGTGGCGGTGGTTGTCGACGGCGGACGCCTGGCGAACTTCGTGAACGAGTTCGGCGTGCTCGGCACGCCCTATCTCGCATCGGGCTATGACGGCATACGCAAGGTGGTCATCTCACCGAAGTTCGAAGAGTGGGTCAAGAAGCTGCATGACACGTCGGGCCACCAGGTCCTGTCCTTTAACTGGTGGCAGGGAGAGCGACACCTCTGGACCGCCGATCCGGTCTCAACGCCCGCCGATCTCGCAGGCAACCGCATGCGCACGCCGGGAGCGCCGGTTTGGGTCGAAACCATCACCGCGATGGGCGCGACGCCGACGCCGATGCCATTCGCCGAGGTCTATGCGGCGCTTGAATCCAACGTCATCGACTCCGTCGAAGCGCAGCTTCCGGCCGGCAACGGGTCAAAGCTCTTCGAGGTTACGAAGGTCCTGACCAAGACCGGCCATATCAACCTGATTACTGGCCTTGTCACCAGCGCGGCCTGGTTCGATAGCCTGACGCCCGAGCAGCAGACGATGCTGCGCGAGGAAGCGCTCAAGGCAGGCGACGTCGCCTCCTACGGGACGCGGGACGCGCTGGCCCAGATCGAGGAAGATCTGAAGACCGCGGGCATGACGGTCAACGAGATCGACGTGACGCCGTTCAAGGAAGCGACCGCCGGCGTCTACGACAAGCTCGGTTACGGTGCCCTGCGCGACGAGCTGCAGGCGATCGCCAACGCGCCGTAGAACTTCCCTCTTCCGGCATGGGCGCCTCAGCGCGCCCATGCCGCTTTTTCTCGGGGGGCCCCGTGCTCAAGCGACTTGCGCAAATCGAGCTTGCGGTCTGTGTCGCGTTGCTCGCCGGAGTCACCGGCCTCGTCTTCATCGCCGCGATCATGCGGTTTTTCGGCCATCCGCTGACCTGGTCGGTGGACATGGCGCAGCTGCTCTTCATCTGGTTATGTTTTGTCGGCGGGGCGAAGGCCATGCGCGAGAAGTCCCATCTCGGCATGGAGGTGCTGGCGAAACATTTCGGCTACGAACGCCGGCTTTGGGTGGAGCTGATCTGCTCGGCCATCGTGCTTGTCTTCCTCGCGATCCTTGCCGTCGAGGGGTTCAACCTCACTTTGCTCAACCGCGAGCGCACCTTCGGCGACAGCACGCTTTCCTACGCCTGGGTCACTGCTGCCGTGCCCGTAGGCTGCATCCTGGTCGGCATCGCGCTCGCCTGGAACATTGCCGATGCCTGGCGCCGTCGCGAGCAGGGCGCACTGGTGTATACGCGGACCAGGGCCGACAAGGACGCACCGCCTGTGCTGGAGCTCTGAGATGCTCCTGATCTCGGTCGTCTTCGTCGTGCTCATGGCCGTCGGCATGCCGGTGGCCTTCGCCACCGGGATCGCCGGCTTCCTCTTCTTCATCACCGAGGCGGGCATGCCGATGTCCATCGGCGTGCAAAAAATTGCCAGCATGAGCCAGAGCTTCCCGCTGCTGGCGGTACCTTTCTTCGTGCTCGCCGGGCACCTCATGAACGAGAGCGGCATCACCGATCGGCTGCTCAAGGTCTCGCTCGTGGCCGTCGGGTGGATGTCGGGCGGCCTGGCGCAGGTCGCCATCCTGCTGTCCACACTGATGGGCGGCGTTTCGGGATCGGCCGTCGCGGACGCGGCGATGGAGGCGCGCATCCTGGGGCCGGCGATGATCGCCAAGGGCTACGGCAAGGGCTTTTCGGCCGCGGCGATCGCCGTCGGCTCGCTGATTACCGCGACCATCCCGCCTTCGATCGGGCTCATCCTCTACGGCTATATAGGCAACGTCTCCATCGGCCGGCTATTCCTGGCGGGCATCATCCCGGGCTTCCTGATGATGGCGGTGCTGATGGCCACCACCTACGTCATCGCCAGACGGCGCAACTATGTAGTCGCCGACAGCACGAGGCCGACGTTCAAGGCGCTTGGCCTTGCGGCCTGGGACGCCAAGTGGGCGCTGCTATTTCCGGTAGCGCTGGTGTTCGCCATTCGCGGCGGCGTGTTCACCCCCTCGGAAGTCGGGTCGTTCGCAGTGGTCTATGCCCTGGTCATCGGCTTTCTCGCCCATCGCGAGCTTACGCTGGAAAAGGTCTGGCGCGCTTTCGGGCATGCCTCCTCCGACATCGGACTTATCATGCTCATCATCCTAATGAGCGGCATGGTGGGCTTTGCGACGATCTACCTGCAGGTGCCGCAGAACCTTGCGTCCTGGATGCTGGCGGGGATCACCGATCCCAACTTGATCGTGTTGGTCATACTCGTGTTCCTGCTGGTCGCCGGCCTCGCGCTCGACAGCACGGTGATGGTACTGTTGCTCACCCCGATCTTCGTACCGATCGTTACGCGGGCCGGCATGGACCCGGTACATTTCGGCATCCTGATGATGAGCATCGTGACGCTGGGCGGCATGACCTGGCCGAGCGGATCGGCCATGTTCGCGGTCTGCGCGCTGATGGACGTCACCATCGAGGAATACAGCATCGAATCGATCCCGTTCATCGCCGCCGTCGTAGCGCTGATCGTAGCCCTGCTCTTCCTTCCCGGCCTGGTCCTCTGGCTGCCGAACCTTGCGTTCGGCTGAGCGCGATAATTGCCGGACAGACGCTATCTTTTCGGAGTTCGTGAATGCGACAGACATGGCGCTGGTTCGGACCGGTCGACAAGGTGACCATCGCCGACGCGCGCCGATCTCGCATGGCGGCACGACGATGCGGTTCGAGCTTGTCGATGCTGCCAGCCATCATGCGAACCGCCTATGCGCAGGAAAAGTTCGTCGCGAAGATAGCGCATACGGAGGGGGTCGGCACGCCGATTACGCTGGCTTTCGATGAATGGGCCAAGCTTCTAAACGAGCGGAGCCGGGGGGGGCAGATTGACGCCCAGCACTTCCCGGCCGCCCAGCTTGGCGGCTTGTCGGAACTTCTGGAAGGCAGTCGCATCGGCACGATACAAGTGACCACCGCCGGACCCGACAGCGAGGAAGCCATAGCGCCCGAAATCGCGGCCTTCGGCGGTGCGCCTGGCTTCATCTATAAAGACGAGGCGCACGTCGACCGGGTTTTCAAGGCGATCTTGGCCGCCAAGCTTCCCAGATCGCGCGGGAGAAGACCGGCGTCGAGTTTGTGGCCTACGGCGAGACGGGATTCCGCCACGTCCTATCGAAGCAGCCAGTCTCGTCGCTTGCCGACATGGAAGGCCTCAAGATCCGGGTGCCGGAACTGCGCATCTGGGTGGACTTCTGGGAGCTTCTTGGCGCCAGCCCGACGCCACTCCCCTATTCGGAACAGTATTCGGCACTGTCCACCGGTATCATCGACGCGCTGGATTCCGATGTCTTTTCGATTCTCGGCTTCAAATTTCACGAGCAGGCGAAGCATCTCACGCTGACGGCGCACTGGTTCCTGCCCAAGGCGGTGCGCGTCAACGCGCAATGGCTGGACAGCCTGCCGGACGATCTGCAGACACTGGTGCGTGAATCGGCGCAGGAGGTCTTCGCCGAGCAGCGGACGACCAACCGGGCGAAAGCCAGCTCGGCGCTTGAAGAGGTCAAGGGAATGGGCGTCGAAGTTCACGAGTTGTCGCAGGAAGAACTTGCGCGGAAGAAAGAGCTCACCGCGCCCTTGTTCGAGGAGTCTGGCTCCAAGAGCCCGGAAACCGCAGAGATAATCGAGAAGCGCTGAGCTTTGACGCCGAAGCAGTTGCATTCACCGTTGGTCAGTGCGGCGAGCCGCTTGATACGCCACCGCCACCGGCGCCTTGCAGTCGAGGCTCACCGCCGCCTTTCCCTGGTGCAAAGTCGCCATCAGCCAGCGGAACTGCTCGGCCGGCAACTCGCCGCCGGTCATGCGCCCAGACACGTCGCCGCGCGCCTGGCGGCCGAGCCAGACCACGGCGACGTAATGGCCGGTGAAGCCGGCGAAGAGGGCGTCGCGGTATTTTTGGCTGGTGCCGGTCTTGCCGTAGACCGGGTGCGCGAACGCCGCGTTGTGGCCGGTGCCGTCGCGCCGCGTGACGTTGCGCAGCATGTCCAGGAGATCGCAATAAGGTCGGGCCGCCGCGATCCGCGCCGGCGCCGGAGGCGGGACGCGGCGATAGATGACGGCCCCGTGCTTGTCGCGCGCATAGCGCACCGCGTATGGGTCCACCTTCTTCCCGCCATTGGCGAGGCTGGCATAGGCGGCGGCGAGCTTCAGGAGCGACACATGCTCGCTGCCGAGCACGGCTGTCGGCGCCTCGGTATCGTCGAGCTCGACCCCGGCGCGGGCGAGCACATCGGCGAAACAGGCGGGACCGAAGCGGTCGAACAGCGCCACCGCGCTGGTATTCCGGGATTTCTTGAGTGCGAGGTCGAGCGAGATCGCGCCCAAATACTTCCCGTCAAAGTTCTTGGGAGTCCAGCCGGGCCGCATCTCGCGCATCTCGTCCTCCACGAGGCTGCCCGGACGCAGCCCCTTCTCCAGGGCGCACAGGAACATGAAGGGCTTCAGCGTCGAGCCTGGCGAGACGCGGCCGTTCCGCACCAGGTCGACCCCGTCGTAATCGTGACCGATCGCCAGCGCGACGATCGCCCCGTCCGGCTCCAGGACGACGATGGCCGAGCTGTCGTAGCCGCCGGCGCGGCCGCGACGAAGCAGATCGGTCGCGGCGAGCTCGGCGTAGAGCTGCGCCTCGGTGTCGATGGTGAAGCCCATCGTGACGCGATCCTTGCGCGTCCGCACGTCTGGAGGCACGAGCGACCGCATGGCGACATCGCGGAACAGGAAGGGATCGAGGCTCCAGTCGCGATCGCCGCGGCCGCGCGCCTGCTGGCCTGCTTCGATGTCATAGCCCTCGTCGGCCATCGTCGCGATCAGCGCGTGCGCCTTGGCCTCGATCGCCTTGCGCTGGGACAGGGGATTGAGCTGGCTCGGCCGGCGCACGGAATGGGCGAGCATCGCGGCTTCCAGGAGGTTCACCTTCGGCGCGTAGCCGACGCTGCGGCCGAAGAAGCGGCGCGCCGCCACCTCGATCCCATAGGCGCCGGCGCCGAAATAGGCCGTGTTCAGGTACATGGCCAAAATCTCGTCCTTGCTGAAGAGCATTTCCACGACCGCGGCGAGGATGATCTCGTTGACCTTGCGGTCGAGCGTCTGCTCCTGGGTGAGCAGGAGGTTCTTCACCAGCTGCATGGTGATGGTGGAGCCGCCGACCAGGCCGCCGGAGCTGTCGGCCGGCCGCCTGGCGTTGGAGAGGAAGGCGCGGGCGAGCGAGACGGGGTTGAAGCCCGGATGCCGGCGGAACTGCTGATCCTCCCGCACGATGAAGGCGTTCCGCACATAATCAGGGATGCGCTCGGCCGGCAGGCTGAGCGGCACCTCCAGCGCAGTGTCGTAGTATTCGCCATTAGGGCCGGCGACGCGGCTTGGGACGATGGTCGCCTCGACCGCGCGGGCTCGCGCCTGGAGGTTTTCGCGAGAGACGTCGAGCCGCTTGACGAGAAAGGCCGCGTGAAAAACGACAAGCCCCAAGGCGACCAATCCGAGGCGAAAGGCGAACCGAAAAAGCGCTCGCATTCCCCTGACCACCCAACGCGCAAGTCGAACATCCTCTCCGGCGGGATGGACGGAGATTGTCCGTTAACCAATATGCGGGGCGCTTCTCGCCTTTGCAACGGCCGCTTAGGTGCGCCCGTTCGCCCATGCGTCGCGCGCTTGATCACACCCCGGTAAATCGCAATGGTTATCGCGGGGAGGCGCAAGATGCGTCGCGATGCGACCCGCAGTGCCGATCGCGCGCCTCATAGATGGCTGATCAAGGATCCGAACGCCAGTCGTCGCCGATCCGCCGCTGTGCGACTTGGCTCTCCACCCCGATCGCATTTCGGCCGATCTCGCACCAGCCGCCGCGCGCACCGCCGGCATAAGGTCTCGCGTGGCCGCCCGCCAGCATGGCGCGGCCGACATCCTGCCCCTTGGCGGTAATCACATCGGCGATGACGCGGCCGAAAAACTTGTCGCCCTTGATCTCGCGGAGCATGACCTCTCCCTCGCCGACGATACGGGAGAGCGACGCCTTCGCTTCGACCGCGCGGGACTTTTCCAGGTCGCAGCGGCCGCGGATCTCCGGCGCGTCGATGCCTCGGACGCGGACGAGCACGTCCAGGTCGATGTCCAGCCAGATCGTCACCCGGACCGCCAGCGTATCGCCGTCGATCACTCTCGCCACCACGCCGCGATAGGGCCCGGGAACCGCCTCGGCGGCCTGCGCTCCGGCTGCGAGAGCAAGGCCCAGCATGCCTGGAAGGACCAGCGGTAAAAGTGTATCTAGGAACATATTCCTGAGATAGGGTGAAAACAGATATGGATCAAGAGGTAAACAGCAGGAGTTCCTATTTCGTTATCGAGAATCTGGGTCCCCTCTGAACAAGGTTCAGGCGCGCCCGTGCCGATTCAAAAATCGATGGCGCGGCCCTTTGTTTCCCAATCGCCATAGCGGACTGGCTCGGGCGCATCAGCGCCGCCGATCTCGCGCGCCGGCTCCGCTCCTTTGGCTGCGCTCTCACGGCGAGCCTGCGCTTCGGCGAGAGCTCGCTCAGCAGCTTGTCGGGTACGCTTCACGACCACCGCCTTGGCGCTGTCCGTCTCCTTGCGGTCCGCCATCGCCCGTTGAACCTCTTTGCTCCATTGCCCATCATATAGGCGTGCGCGGGCGGCGCCGAAGCCCGCCGTGGAAGAGGATTTCGATGAACGTCATCAAGACGGGCATGCTCCTGGCGGCGCTCACCGCCTTGTTCATGGGCGTCGGCTACATGATCGGCGGTTCCAGCGGCGTTTTCGTCGCGTTCCTGGTCGCGGCCGGCATGAACCTGGTCAGCTACTGGAATGCCGACAAGTTTGTGCTCCGGATGCACCGCGCCCGCGAGGTGGACGCCGCCGCCGCGCCCGAATTCCATGCGCTGGTTGCTGAGCTCGCCGCCCGCGCCGGCCTGCCGATGCCAAAAGTCTACCTTATCGATGACGCGCAGCCGAACGCC
>JACCSN010000815.1 GCA_013812985.1 Hyphomicrobiales bacterium
CCTCACCGGCGGACGATCAGAACTTGCGGCTGCCGACCCGCGTGCGGAACGCGGTGATCGTCGGCTCCACCGTGCCGAAACGCCCGCCGAACCAGCTCGCGATGCCGCCAAGCACCAGCGCGATGAAGCCGAACAGGGCGGCGGTCGAGGCGACGCTCGCCGCCGTGTCGGCAGCGTCCGCCGCTTGCTGCTGCACCTGGTCGACGGTCTGCTGATATTGTTGCGCGTACTGGTCGACCTGGGCGCGCGCCTGCTCGACTGGCACTCCCTGCGCTCGCGCCAGCGTCTCCGCGGCGCGGGCGCGCGCCGCTTCAGCCTCGGCCTCGGTCCCTGTGACGGCCGCGCGAACCGCTGAAATCGCAGCGTCGCGAAGCGCGGCGGGATCTTGTCCGCCGGATGCGGCGCGGACCTGGTCTTCAATGCCTGAGAAGGGATCCGCCTCGGCAAGCGCCGGCGCCGCCGCCGTCGCCGCTGTCTGCGTCAAGCCGCCGACGGCGTCGCCCACGGTCCGGAACGCTCCACCCAGAACCGCGCCGACCGTGCTCGTGAGGAGATAGAAAATGAGGAGCGTGGTGACGGCCCAGGACGTGATGCCGTGCCAGCCCGTCGTCGATTCCTTCGGCCGACCGGAAAGGCGGCCCGCCACATAGCCGCCGATGAAGGCGGCGATGATGCCGGAGAGGGTCCACCAGATCGCCGCGCCTATCGAGAAAGCGCCCGCCGCCGGGTTGTCGCCAGTACCCGGATCGAGCGTCGAAAGTCCGATCCCAAGCCCGAGCATGTTCAGGAGGAGCTGCGTGACGAGCGAGACCACGACGCCGGCCAGCACCGCCGCCCAGGAGACGCGGTTCAGCATCACGGTGCGGAAATCCTCCTCCGGCGTCACCGGGCTTTCATGCGGCGCGTCCTTGTCGCCCAGCGATCTCGGGGTATCGGCCATCGTCATCTCTGTCGGCTCCATGAGTCGAACCGCGCCGGGCGGGACGCCGGGCACGGTCGTTATGGTGGCTCAACGTCAGGAAGGGCGACGCGTTCCGCCGGCAGGCTCAGGTGTTTGTGAGCTCGACCGAGTCCGCCGGCCAGGCGTGCGATCAGATGCCGGGAGCCCAGCCGCTTCAGCGCCGCTCGGAGATCCGGCGCTGCAGCGCTTCGAGCAGGACGGCGGCGAGGATGATCGCGCCAGTCGCAAAGCCCTGCCAGAAGATCTCGATGCGGGCGAGGTTGAGGAAATTGCGGGTGAGCGCGATGATCACCACGCCGATGATCGTCCTGAGCACCCTGCCCTGGCCGCCGGCAAGGCTCGTCCCGCCGATCACCACCGCCGCGATGCCCTCGAACTCCAGCCCCTCGCCGGTGTTGGGAGACACGGCGCCAAGCCGCGAGATGCTGACGAGACCGGCCAGCGAGGCGGTGAAGCCGACGATCATGAGGCAGGCGATCTTGATGCGGTCGGCGCGGATGCCCGACAGCACCGCCACCGTGCGGTTCGATCCGACGGCGTAGACCCGCTTGCCGAAGGTGGTCCGCTCCATCACGAACCAGGCGACGGCGTAGACCAGGACCGCGACCCAGACGATGTTCTGGATCGGCAGCCAGATGAACAGGTCGGCTATCGAGCCGGAATTCGCGAAGCCGGAGAAGTTGAACGGCAGCGGAAGCTGCACCCAGCGGCCCTGGCCGATTGACCTGATCACGTCGGGAATGTCGGGGATCGGCTGACCCTGGGTGACGACCAGGGTCAGGCTCCGCGCCATCATCAAGGTCCCGAGCGTCACGATGAAGGACGGAATCCGCGCCTTGGTGACCACAAGGCCGGCGAACAGGCCGAACAGCGGCCCGACGAAGAGCGGGATGATGAGGCCGATGGCGATGATCCACCAGACCTGATCGGCGGCGCTGGCGACCGGCATCCAGCGCACCATGATCCACCCGGCCACCGCCGCCGAAAGGCCCACCATCGAGCCGACCGCGACGTCGAACTCGCCGGCGATCATGACGATCGTCATTCCGGCGGCGACGATCAGCATGACCGTCATCTGGCCGAGGAGATTGCTGATGTTCACCGGCGAGAGGAACCGCTCGTTGGACAGCTGCATGATGACGACGAGGACGGCAAGAACGGCGAGCGCCTGGATCAGGCTGTAGGAGCGGCGCAAGGTCGTCAGCCAGCGGCCCGCGGCGACCGGCGCTGGCCGGGGCGGTTCGGGCGCCGGGATGCTCGTCATGCCGCGGCCGCCTGGGCTTGCCCGCAGGCCGATGCGTGCAGGATCGCCTCCCGTTCGATGGCGTCGCCGGTGAGCTCGGCGACCAGCTCGCCACGGAACATGACCAGCACGCGGTCACAGAGCGACACGAGCTCCTCAAGCTCGGTGGTGACCAGCACGATGCCAACGCCGGTGGCGGCGATCTCGTCGATGATGCCGC
>JACCSN010000823.1 GCA_013812985.1 Hyphomicrobiales bacterium
ACCAGGACACGCTCTACCGCATCCACGGCACCACCGAGCCTCATACGATCGGGCAAAGCGTCTCGTCCGGCTGCATCCGGATGATCAACCAGGACGTCATCGACCTTTACAACAGGACGCCGATCGGGACGGAAGTGCTGGTGCTGACGCCGCAGATCGCCTGATCCGGCCGGATCACGGGAGCGTTTTTTAGCGGCGCGCATTCGGGAGGGTATCTGACCCCTGGACGCGCCCCGGTGCGCCGTCGATGCGGCGAGTCCGCCGGCGGAGGCGCAGCTGAACGTCTATCAATTCGCCGCGCTGATCCTTGCGATCGTCGGGCCGTCGCTCGCCGCCGCCGGATACCTCCGCGCCCCGGCGTCCCTCGTGCTGTTCGGGATCGGCGTTCTCTCCGCCTATCTGCCGGGCCTGCCGCCGGTCGGCGTCGATCCGGACCTGGCGCTGACGCTGTTTCTGCCGCCGCTCATCTACGCCTCGACCGTGCGGGTGTCCTGGCGCCTGCTCGGCTTCGCGCTCGTGCCGGGGGTCCTGCTGGGGGCGGCTTCGGTGCTGGCGACCGCCGTCGCCGTCGCTCTCGCCGCAAAGCTCCTCCTGCTTCCGGGCCTGTCGTGGGCGGGAGCGATCCTGATCGGAGCCGTGGCGTCGATTTTCGACACCCAACTGTTCCACGAAGCCAAGGGCCGGCCGCGCGTGCCGCGCGCCATCGCCGACGCGCTGAAGACGCGCGAGCTGGTTTCCCGCCTCATCATCCTCGCCACGCTGGCTCTCGGCATCGAGATGGTGAATTCCGGACGGCTCTCCGGGTGGTCGCTCGTGGAACACTATCTGTTCGACATCGGGGCCGGCATTGGCGTCGGCTTCGTCGTCGGCCATGGGATCGTCTGGGCAAGGCGGCGCATCGATCCCGCGCCGGTGGAGATCGCCGTGTCGATCGCCACTCCGTATATCGCGGCCATCGCCGGCGAGGAGCTCGGCGTGTCGTCAGTCGCCGCCATCACGACGACGGCCCTGGTGGTCTCGGCGATCCGGATCGACCGGGAGACCGGCGCGACGATGTCCTCGGCGGAAGCTCGGGTGAGCGCCACATCGTTCTGGGAGGAGGCAAGCCTGTTCGTCTCCAGCGTGCTGTTCTTTCTAGCGGGCCGCGCCCTGCCGGAAGCGGTGGGCGGGCTCGCCGCCTGGCCGGTGTGGCGCCTCGTCACGGTGGCCGGCGCGCTGCTCGCCATCGTGCTGGCGGTTCAGTTCGCCTTCTCGCTGCCCGCCACGATGTTGAAGCCGATCGCCGGCTCTCTGCGCGCCCGCGAAGGTAGCCGCAATCTCAAGCTTCCGGCCGCCGGCGTGATGGCGTGGGCGACGACGCGGTCGGTGATCGGGCTGGTCATCGCGCTCGCAATTCCCGAGACGTTTCCGGACGGCCGACCTTTCGGGGAACGCGATCTGATCCTCATTCTCGCGGCGTTTCTGGTCATGGGATCCCTGCTCCTTCAGGGGTCGACGCTGCGCTGGGCCGTATTTCGTGCCGATCTTTGCGAGGAGGGCGAGGAGAAGCGGGAAGAGGAGGCAGCCCGGCGGGCGATTGAAGCCGTTGCCGGGGCGGGTGGCGGCGACAACGGCGAAATGCATGACGCGGCGCGCCGGGCGCTCATCAAGCTGAGGGAGGAGGACCGCATCGGCGACGAGGTGCTCCTGCGCATGCTCCGCGAAACCGACCTCCATGCGCGCGCAGCGGAGGAGGACGTGCTGCCGGGCGCCGGCCCGCCGAACCCCTGACCCGCCGCCGGTCTGATCGACGGCGGCGTTTATCCCTGGCGCTCGAAGCTGACGCCGTTGAACACCGCGCATGAGTTTCCCGCGTCGGTGAGCCGGAAGCCGCTTGCCTCCGGCTCGATGCTGCAGGCCATGGGGAACTGCGCCGTCCCGGTGTCTCCGAGGGCATCGAAGAAGGTGAGCACATCGTTTTGCACGCTGTAGCGGCCGGTCACGGCCCGTGCGCTGCCGGTCTTCGCCATCCGGAACGCGCCGTCGGAGGCGAACAGCACGTCCATCGGCCCGGCGGAATAGCGGCCCGGCCGCAGGCCGAGGCCGGCCGCGGCGCCGAGCTGGGCGCCCTCGCCCTGCAAGTCCTGGATGCGCCTCTCCAGCGCCGCGAGCTCTTCCGTCCGCGTGGCTAGGGTTTCCGCCATCGTGGTGATCTCCGCCTGGAGAGCCTGACGCCGCCCCTCGGCCGCCTGGTTGTCGGCCGCGAGAGCCTCGCGCCTTGCCGCGAGATCGGCCGTCAGCTGCTCCAGGCTCGTCCTGCCCTCCGTGATGCGGATCAGCTCGGCCCGCGAATTGGACAGCTGCGTCTCGGAGTCGGCCTCGCTCTGGCGCGCCTCCTGGATGCGTTGCTCCGCCTCCGAGACCTGAGCCGACAGGCGGGACGCATCCTCGGAAAGCTCGGCGACGGTGCCGCGCGTCTGCACTTCCTGCGCGCGGGCGGTCTCCAGCCGCTGCCCGACCTCCGCGACTTCCTGAGTGCGGGCGGTGATGCTGTTTTCCACCTCGGTGAGCCGCGTCTGGCTGGCCGCGAGCTGCTCGTTGAGGCGATCGAAATCGGACTGCAGTGTGGCGACCTCGCCTCGGCGCGCGTCGGCCTGGCGCTGCGCATCCGCGAGCTCCGCCTGGACCGCGGCGACCTCGGCTTGGGCCGCGTCCCGGCCCTGATTAAGCTCCGCGATCTCCGCGGTGGCGGCCGTGATTCCGTTCCGCAGGTCGGCGATCTCGCCCGAGGCCTGCTGTTGCGCCTCCAACTGGGCCGCAAGGTCGGCGCGTGTTGCCTCCACGCGCGCCACCTCGCCCGTCAGATTGGTTTCGAGCGAGGCTCGCGAGATCATGAAGCCGATCGCCACGATCCAGCCGATCACGGCAAGGGCAGCCAGGATCAGCGGAACCGGCCGCCTGAGTTCTCCGCCGATGTCCCCGAACATGCCTGAACCTCCACGCGGCTGAGCCGAACGCCGCTCGGAACGTATTTTGATCGCGCGCGCGACCGACGCAAGCCGCTTTCCGGGCCGCTTTCCCGAATGTCACCACTTCTCACGCCAGCTGGGCGGCCGCAAACACCGGGCCCCCGGGATCGACGAACGGAGGCGGAGGAGGTACCGTTGTCCACGGCCTCGCCCTCGGTCATGAAGTAGAACTCTGGCCCTCTCAGGAGAGTCTCGATGAGCAAAGAGCATTTCGGCAAGTCGCAAATCCCGCTGTCGCCCGCAGTCAGGGCCGGCGATCTTGTCTATGTCTCGGGCCAGGTGCCGACGGATCGAAGCGGCGCCGTCGTGCCGGGCGGCGTCGAGGAGCAGACGCGGCAGGTCATGGAGAACATCAAGGCGGCCCTGGCGCTTGCCGGCTGCGAGATGTCCGATGTGGTGAAATGCCTCGTGATCCTCACCGACGCTAGCGAGTTCGGCGCCTTCAACAAAGTCTACGCCAGCTACTTCCCCAAGGATCCGCCGGCGCGGACGACGCTGAAGGCGGGGCTGATGATCGACATCAAGGTCGAGATCGAGGCGATCGCCTATAGACCGGTTTGAGTTTCGGCGTGATTGGAAAGGCTGCGTGGCGTGGCCGTGGCCGTGGCCGACAGCCTCGGTGATCCAACTGTTGGTCAAGTGTTGATCAGCGTTGCACAACGTTTGCACCGGCCGCTCCGTATCCGTCTAGGCGACGGAGACGAAGCGGTCCCCTTCCAGTTTCGCAAGCACGCCGGTGTGGATGTCGAACCGGAAACCTTGCAGTTTCAGCCGCTGCTCGGCGACAGCCTCTTCGATCCAGGGGAACGTCGCCAGATTGGCCAGGGACAGGCGCACGACCTCGGTTTCGCAGTGGCCGAGGATGTCGTCGGGTTGGATGTGGTCGGGCATTTGCTGCAGGACGGGCGCGGCGATCGCCATCCAGGGTTCGACGAAGTCGCGGGCCTCCTCGGGCGCGCCCTCGACCATGGCCCTGACCCCGCCGCACTGGGCGTGACCGAGCACGACGATCCGGGCGACCTTGAGCACGCGGACGCCGAACTCCAGGGCCGCGCTGGTGCCGTGGTAGCCCGAATCGGGATGGTAGGGCGGGACCAGGCCCGCGACGTTGCGCAGGACGAACAGCTCGCCCGGCCCCGCTCCGAACACGGTTTGCGGGTCGACCCGCGAATCCGAGCAGGCGATCACCAGGGTTTCCGGGCTCTGCCCGCTTCTGGCGAGAGCCTGGTAGCGGGCGCGCTCCGCCGGCCAGACCTCGGCGCGAAAGCGGCGATAGCCGTCGAGCAGGCGGTCCATGCTTGTCTCCAACCAGGCGGCCGAGCGCTTCCGGCCGTCAGCGCCCTTAAGACGGGAGCCTTTCCATGAACGCCTCGAACTCGGCGTCCGCGATCGGCACCAGGTGCTTCTCCTCCGGATAGGCGCCGGATTCGACATCGGCGGAAAATTCGCGGAAGGCGGCGATCCGCTCTTGCTGCAGCCGGTCGAGCTCGGCGCGGAAATCGCGATAGACCTTGGCGTGGCGCGGGCGATGGCCGGGCGTATAGCCCAAAACATCCTCGGCGAAGAGGTATTGCGCGTCGCATCCCGTGCCGGCGCCCATCGACAGGAGGAGCAACGAGGTGCGCTTGGAGATTTCCGCGGCGACGCGTTCCGGCACCACCTCGATCTCCGCCGCGAAGGCGCCGGCGGCCTCCAATGCCTTGACCTGCCTGTAAACCATGATGGCGCCGTCGGCCGTCTTGCCGACGGCCTTGAAGCCGCCCGTCCAGGTTTTCCTGGATGGAATGAGCCCGACATGGCCGACGACAGGGATGCCTTCGGCGCCGAGCCTGGCGACGGTGTCCAGGCTGGCGGCGCAATAGCAGCAATCGGCGCCGTTCTGCACGGCCTGATGGGCGGCGCGCAGATAGTCCTCGGCGGTGACGAGGTCGCCGTAGAGCAGGCCGACCTGCACGAAGCAGTCGCCGGCCGCTTCGCGCATCTCCTTTGTCCAGACCGGGGAAATGATCGACAGCATGTCGATCCCGGCCGCATTCGCCGCCGCCGCCTCCTCCGGCTTGTCGACGAACAGCATGGAGATCTGCCGTTGGCCCTTGAGGGCCAGCATATCGGCTACGGTCCGATGGTTGCGGTTCATGGGCGCCCCTCTCAAGCCTGTTCCGGCAAAGCGTGTCGCACGCCCGCGCCGTCCTCGTCGAGTTCGCGCCGCGCACTACCTGCCGCGCACGATTCCGCGGCCGGACTGCCGCAGCATGTTGAACTGCCCAAACGTGTCGTCCAGTTCCAGGCGAATCGCGCCGGAAGCCTCTGTGGTCCCGCTGCCAATCTCGGCGATATCGAACTCGATGCCGTTCGGCAGGTCGATCCTGACGCGATGCTCCTCGCCGGTCGCGGGCTGACGATCGGCCGGCCACGAGGATTTCAGCACGCCCGCGATGCGCACGCTGGCCTGGCGGGCCTCGATGTCCACGTCGAACTCGATCGAGCCGAACAGCGGCGGGTGCACCGTGGTGCACATCGCGCGAAAAACCCACCAATGGGTGGCCGCCTCATCGGTCTCCTCCCCATGAGAATGCTGATGAGCGCGCGCCGCTGATCGGGGTCGGCCCGCTCGTCGACCAGGGCCTGCATCTCGCCGCCGCCCTCGAAGATCGCGCCCGGCCAGGCATAGAACAGGACGGCCTTGAGGCCCTCCAGCCGCACGTCGCCGAAGTGGCCCTTGTCGACGCGCAGGACCTCGAGCCCGCGGCAATCGCCCTGCGACGGGCGCAGCTCGAACTGGCACGGGCAGCTGTAATCGCGGTTTACGTGGCGCTGGAGAAGCTGGCGCCGTTCGGAACGCAGCTGTGCGCGCTGGCGGGAGGCGCGATGACGGCGGCCGGGCTGGCGCTTGCGCTTTGCGCCGCGTTGTCGTGAGTGCCTCCGCTGGGATCGAACAACGCTCGGGATCAGGCAAGATGCGCCTCGGACTAGGCCTTATCGGCTCCGGCTTCATGGGCCGGGCCCACGCATTCGGGTTTCTCAACGCCGCCCGTGTCTTCAAGCTGCCCGTCGAAGTCGATCTCGCCGTTCTGGCCGACGTGACCGGCGACCGGGCCGCGGAAGCCGCCGGCGCGCTCGGGTTCCACCGCTCCACCGGCGACTGGCGCGACCTCGTCTCCGACCCGGCCGTGCACATCGTCGACATCACCACCCCGAACGTGCTGCACCGGGAGATGGCGATGGCGGCGATCGCGGCGGGCAAGCACGTCTATTGCGAGAAGCCGCTCGCGCCGACCGCCGCCGAGGCGCGGCAGATGACGGAGGCCGCCGAGGCCGCCGGCGTGCAAACGGCGGTCGGCTTCAATTACCTGAAGAACCCGATGATGCGGCTCGCCCGCGACATCGTCGAGAGCGGCGAGATCGGCGAGGTGCGCGCCTTCAACGGCATCCATGCCGAGGATTACATGACCGATCCGGAAGGCCCGTGGACATGGCGCGTCGATCCTGCGGGCGGCGGCGGCGCGCTGGCCGATCTCGGCAGCCATATCATCGCCACCGCGCGCTATCTCGTCGGGCCGATACGCGAAGTGCTTGGCGACGCGGTGACCGCCATCACGTCGCGGCCGATCGCCACCGGCTCCGAGGAGCGGCGGGCGGTCGCGGTCGACGACGTCGCCCGCGCCTTTCTGCGTTTCGAAAATGGCGCGACCGGGGCGATCGAGGCGAACTGGATCGCCACCGGCCGCAAGATGCGCCACGATTTCGAGATTTCCGGGTCGACGGGCGCCATCGCGTTCAGCCAGGAGCGCTTCAACGAGCTCGACCTCTATCTGACCGGCGACCCGGCCGGCCGCCGCGGCTTCCGAACAATCTTCGCCGGACCGGAGCACGAGCCTTACGGCGCCTTCTGCGTCGCGCCCGGCCATCAGCTCGGCTTCAACGACCTGAAGACGATCGAGGTGCGCGATTTCCTTCTTGCGATCGCCGGGCGCCAGGCGGGCCATGCCGATTTTCGCGAAGGTCTGGAGGTGCAGAGAACCGTGGAGGCGATTTACCGTTCGTCCGCGAGAGGCCGCTGGACGCCGGTCGGCTGAGCGGCGGACTCTGGAGCGCCTGCCCTGCGGCAACCGGGCGTGATTGCTTGAGCAAACTGGAGCCGGCGAAGGGATTCGAACACTCCGAGCCGCTTAGCCTCAATTGTGGCCATGTCCGGGCTGCCGTTCCTTTCGCTCGGCGTCTCCATATCCGCGGAGCCGGTCATAGGTCTGGATCTGCTCCGGAGTGAGAAGGCTTCGCGTTTCCAGGTGGGCGGCGAGGTGGATGCCGCGCAAACGGCCTCGCAGCTCGGCAGCGTCATCCACCAGGGCGGTGAGGGCGGCCTCTGTCACCAAGGCTTCGGAGAACGCCCGATTGAGTCGCTCTTCTGCGGCAATCAGATCGCGCCCGGCGGACTTGGCCGCGTCCTCCATTCGCTGAAAGATCCCGGATGTCGCTGCACGCTGCTCGTCCGACAGCCGCAGCTCATCCGACACGGTGAGGATGTGCGACGGGCCGGGATAATGATTGAGCTCGGCGGCAAGGGCGAATTGCAT
>JACCSN010000858.1 GCA_013812985.1 Hyphomicrobiales bacterium
CCTATCTCGGCTGGCCCCAGTTCAAGACACTCATCGAAAAGCATAACCTCGAAATCGTCATCCGGCCGACGCGGATCGTGCCGGAGAACGGCGGCATCCCGCTGCGCAGCCGTCCGGCCGCGCGCCAGCCATTGCGCGCCCTCGCTGATGGCCGGAATGTCGCCGCTCACTTTCCCGAGGCTGAGCGCGGCGCCGTAGTTGAAACAGTGGATGTTCCTGAGCCACGGCGCGCTTCCGGAGCGCTTTTCGGTGAAGGAGAAATCGTCAGAGAGCCAGGGATAGGTCGCGAGGCCCCCATTGGCCTCCTCGGGCGGTGGCTGATAGCGGTCGCCCCAGGTGGCGATCTTCGCCATGAACGCGGCAAGCTCGGGGCGGGCGAGCGTATCGACGGAAAAGCCTGTCCCCAGGATGACAAAATCGGTCGCGAAGCGACGCCCGTCCTGCGCAAGGATCACCACCTCGCCATTTTCGAGACGCACGGATTCCACCGCGCAGCCGAAATGGAAGAACCCGTTCGGATGACGGCCGACACGCTGCGTCGAATTCCGCGGGGCCGGCGTCTGTGACCGGTGGGAATAATCCAGGAAGCGCCAGCGCCAGGCCGGGCTCATGGCCGGCCATCCGGCGGTCAGGCCATAGGAGCCGAGGCCCATCAGCTTGTTGATCGTCGGCATTTGTGCTCGGCGCGCCAACAGCCGCACCTCCGCGGCGCCGTTTTCCAGCGCCTCGCCGGCATTGTCGACGGCTGACGCGCCGACCCCGATGACCACAACGCGCCTGCCCCGCAACTGATCGAAGTCGATGGCGTCCGACGAATGCGCCCAATGCGTGCGGGGCAGGCCGGCAATGAAATCGGGAATGCTCGGCGCGCCCAGGCCCTCGCGCCCGTTGGCAAGAATGATCTTGCGGGCGAGAATCGTGCGTTCGGCGCTGCCGCTCACCTGAAGCTCGAGGAGACCATCCCCGGCGGGCGCGATCGCCAGGACCTCGACGCCGTTCTCGACCGGAATAGCGAGCACCCGGCGATACCAGCGCAGATAGTCCATCCACATCGGCCGCGGAATGCGGAAAAGCGCCTCCCAGCCGGTGTCCCCGAACTGCGCCCTGAACCAGGCCTGAAAGGTCAGCGACGCCATGCCGTAAGCGGGGCCGAGCAATTCCTTGGGGGAGCGGAGTGTCTCCATGCGCGCATAGGTGACCCAGGGCCCTTCCGCACCCTCCGGCGCGCGGTCGACGATGCGAAGATTGCGGATGCCGACTCGCGTGCAGGCGAATGCCGCCACCAGCCCGCACATGCCGCCGCCGACGATCACGAGATCGGTGACCGCCTGGGCCGCGTGTGGCGTTGCGGGCACCCAGTTCGCCAGCGGGTAATTGAGGAACTCGAGATCCTGCCGCACTCGTTTTTCCAGGGCGACTAGCCCAGGCGCTTCATCGGGCATCGGCGTCGCGCCGCTCGTCGCGTCGATTCCTAGTTCCAAAGCTCAGTGCTCCAGGATGATCACGTCGTCGGCGCCCCAGCCGAGCCAGAGATCGTCGCCGGAGAGACGGCTCAGCTCCGCGGGCGAAACGAGGGCGTAAAGAACGCGCTCCGGCCCCACTTCGATCGTGAGCGCTGTGTGATTTCCCTTGAACATCCGGTGGCGCACCCTGCCGCGCAGGCGATTGACCTGGTCATTCGGCTCCACAGATGAGCAGCGAATGTCCTCCGGACGGATCGCGACAGGAACCTGCTCGCCGGCGTTCATCGAACGCCCATTGGGCTCGGCGTGGATCAATACGCCGTCCCATCGCAGCGCGACCCTGCTTCCCTCGTCCCCGGACACGGTGCAGTCGAGAAGGTTGGTCTCGCCGATGAAATTCGCCACGAAGCGGCTCCGCGGCTTGGCGTAGAGTGTGTGAGGATCGCCGATCTGCTCGACCCTTCCCTCGTTCAGGACCACGATGACGTCCGACATCGTCAGCGCCTCTTCCTGGTCGTGGGTGACGAACAAAAAAGTCTTGCCGGTCCGTTCCTGTATGGATTTCAGCTCGATCTGCATCTGCTGGCGGAGCTTGGCATCGAGCGCGCTCAACGGCTCGTCGAGGAGGAGGACCCGCGGGTCGGGCGCCAGCGCGCGCATCAGCGCCACACGCTGCCGCTGCCCGCCGGACAGCTGGCTGGGCATTCTTTCCGCAAAATCCTCGAGCTGCACCAGCGCGAGGAGGTCCGTCACCCGCCGGTGGATCGCGGCGCGGTCCTTGCCCTGCAGCTCGAGGCCGAAGGCGATGTTGCGTCCCACCGACATATGCGGGAACAGCGCGTAGTCCTGGAAGACGATGTTGACGTTGCGCCGGTTGGGCGGCAGCGTGGTCACGTCCTCGCCGGCGAGATAGATGCGCCCGGAGCTCGGCAGCTCGAAGCCGCCGAGCATCCGCAAGGTCGTCGATTTGCCGCAGCCGGAGGGTCCGAGCAGGGTGACGAACTTGCCGGGATCGATGCTGAGGTTGAGCCCGTCGACGGCGGCTTTGCCGCCGAACTTCTTTGTGACGTTCTCGAAGCGAACGACCGGCTCCATCAGCGGCTCCTGGCGCGACGGGTCAGCCGCTCCGCATAGAGGCCGATTGCGGCGGTGACGATCAGCACCAGAGTCGCCATGACGTTGATCTCAGGCGACATGCCGCCCTGGACCTTGGTGAAGATGAGGACCGGCAGCGTCGGACGGTAGCCGCCGAGGAAAAAGGTGCGGACGAAATCGTCGACGCTGAGTAGGGCCGCGAAAATCGCTCCGCCGAGCAGGGCCGGCGCCAGGAAGGGCAGCGTGACGCGGAAGAACGCGACGACCTCATCGGCGCCGAGATCGCGCGCCGCGTCGATCATGTTGTTGGGCATGGAGCGCAGCCGCGTCAGGACCATGACGACGACGAACGGCACGGCGTGCACGGTATGGCCCAGGAT
>JACCSN010000864.1 GCA_013812985.1 Hyphomicrobiales bacterium
GCTCCACGGAGTTCGGCTACGACACGGCCCCCGTGATCAGGAAGATCGGCAGCGGCTCGTATCGGCCGGAGAACACGCATGCGCTGCGGGACGTGTCCGACTGGACCGTCTCGATCGACGAGCTGCAAGCGCTCTGTCCGAAGCTTGAATGGGTGACGCTCGTTGTCGCCTGGTTCGGCGACGACCTCCGGGCCGGGTCCTGCGCGATCAGGCCCAAGGTGGACGACGCGGCC
Organism: Hyphomicrobiales bacterium; assembly: GCA_013812985.1. The sequence goes on from JACCSN010000864.1 coordinate 234, forward strand.
AAGGAGACGTTGGGCGCCGATTGGAACGTCGCGGGGCTCGGCCGCGGCGAGGCGGGGACGGTCAGCCAGATCGGCGGCCGGGCGGCTTATGGCGGTTCGCCAAGCGACGGGGCGGTCGTCCGGGCGATCGCGGACTTGAAGGCGCGCGGGCTGAAGGTGGTGCTGGCGCCTTTCGTCTTGATGGACATCCCGGCGGAAAATTCCTTACCCAACCCGGAGACCGGTGCGATCGGCCAGCCGGCCTTTCCCTGGCGCGGGCGGATCACCTGCGATCCGGCGTCGGGGCGGCCGGGCTCTCCCGACAAGACGGCGGCGGCGGCAGACGAGATCGCCGCGTTCCTCGGCGCGGCCGCGCCCGGCGACTTCTCTGAGGACGACGGCGCGGTCAGCTATTCGGGGCCGGCGGAATGGCGCTACCGCCGCATGGTGCTGCACTACGCCCACCTGTCGCTGCTGGCGGGCGGGGTGGACGGCTTCCTGATCGGCTCGGAGTTCCCCGCGCTGACGAGGCTGCGATCCGGGGCGAGCAGCTACCCCTTCGTGGCGGGGCTGAAGACGCTGGCGGCCGACGCGCGGCTCGTGCTCGGCGCCGCGCCAAAAATCTCCTACGCGGCGGACTGGACGGAATATTTCGGCCACCAGCCGGCGGACGGCAGCGGCGACGTGTTCTTCCATCTCGACCCGCTCTGGGCCGATCCGGACATCGATTTCATAGGAATCGACAACTACCACCCGCTGACCGACTGGCGCGACGAGCCGGGCCATCAGGACGAAGCGAGCGGGCGCTCGCCTGACGACCCCGGCTATCTCATCTCCAATATTCGGGGCGGAGAAGGGTTCGACTGGTTCTATGCGAGCCGCGCGGATCGGGACGCTCAGCTGCGCACGGCCGTCACCGACGGGGCGGCCGGCAAGCCGTGGGTGTTCCGCTATAAGGACATCGAGGCGTGGTGGTCGAATTCCCATCACGAGCGGCCGGGCGGTGTGGAGGCGTCCAACCCGACGGCTTGGCAGCCCCGGTCGAAGCCCATCTGGTTCACCGAGCTCGGCTGCCCGGCGGTGGACAAGGGCGGCAACCAGCCGAACGTCTTTTTCGACCCGAAATCGGCGCAGTCGGCGCTGCCGTATTTCTCCGACGGCGGCCGCAACGACTTGGCGCAGCGGCGCTATATCGACGCTTTCCAGCGCTTCTTTGATCCCGAGCATCCGGACTTCGGCGGGTCGAACCCCGTATCGCCGATCTATGGCGGGCGCATGATTCCGCCCGCGCATCTGCATCTCTGGGCCTGGGACGCGCGGCCTTATCCGCAGTTCCCGGAGCGGGACGATGTCTGGTCCGACGGCGCTAACTGGGAGCGCGGCCACTGGCTGAACGGGCGGCTCGGGGCGGTTTCGCTTGACGCGCTCATTCGCGCCATCCTCGCCGATCACGGCTTTGCGGATTACGGCATCTCGGACGTGCATGCTCTGGTTGGCGGTTACCTCGTCAACGAGGTCCTGTCGGCGCGCTCGACCCTGGAGCCGCTGCTCCGGGCGTTCCGGATCGACGCTTCGGATGCCGGCGACCGCGTGCTGTTCCGCGGGCGCAACCGGCCGCTGGACGCCGAGCTTGCGCCGGAGCGGCTCGTCGAGATCACCGATGAGCCGCTCGTGAGGCGGCGGCGGGCGCAGGAGACCGAGCTCGCATCCGAGCTGGTGCTCAGGTTCATCGATCCCGGCAAGGGCTACCGGATTTCAGCCGCCTCGTCGCGGCGGCTTGCCGGCGGCAGCCGGCGGAGCACATCGATCGACCTCACGGCGGCGCTGGAATACGCGCAAGCAGAGCGGCTCACCGATGCGGCTCTCCGCGACATCTGGACGGGACGCGAGGAGGCCGAGCTGCGGCTGCCGGCGAGCGCATGGGCGCTGGAGGCGGGCGACATCGTGGCGCTCTCGGGTGAGGAGCCCGAAGCTTACGTGGCCGAGCGCATCGAGGACGGGAAAAGCCGCAATCTGCAGCTCCGCCGCGTCGACAACAGGATGCGGCCGGCGCCACTGAAGCCGAAGGGCGGCAGGCGGCCGGACCTGGCCGTGTCGTTCGGCCCGCCGGAGGTGCGCATCGTCGATTTCGCGCCGCTCCACGGGGTTGACGCCCATGCGCCGCGGATGGCGGCCTTCGCGGACCCCTGGCCGGGCGCCGTCGCGGTCTACAGCGGCGCGACAGGCGGCGGCTTCCGGCTCAAGGCGATGCTGACGCGGCGGGCGGTGATGGGTCGCCTGGCCGGCCCGCTCGCGCCAGGGCCGCTCGGGCTCTTTGACAGGGGGAACGCGATCGACGTGGCGCTGTTCGGCGGCGCCCTGGCCGGGCTCCCCGAAATCGATGTGCTGGCGGGCGGGAACGCGGCGGCCGTGCAGACCGCCGGCGGCGGATGGGAGATCCTCCAATTCGTTGACGCCGAGCTGATCGGCCCGAACCTTTATCGCCTGACGAAGCTTCTACGCGGGCAACGCGGCAGCGAGATCGCGATGGCCGCCGGTGCGTCGGCGGGCGCCGAATTCGTTCTCCTCGACGGGGCGGTTTCGCCCCTGCCGGTCCGGCCCGACGCGATCGGATTGCCGCTCCGTTACCGCTTCGGACCGCGCCGGCAGGATCATGCGGCGCCGAGCTTCGCCGAATTGACCGTCAGCGCGGCGGGTATCGGGCTGAAGCCGTTCGCGCCGGTGCACCTCGAGGCGGTCCGCGACGTGGATACGGCCGATGTGGAACTCGCCTGGATTCGCCGCACGAGATTTGGCGGCGACGGCTGGGAGACCGTGGAAGCGCCGCTGAACGAAGAGGGCGAACGCTACCGTCTCACTATTCTGGACGGCGCGACGCTCCGTCGGCGGGTCGACCTGTCCAGCCCTCAATACCGATACGCGGCCGTCGATCAGGACGCCGATCTCGGCGGCCTCATGCCCTTTACCGTGCAGATCCGGCAGCTGAGCGCCGGCGCCGGCCCCGGATTCGCGCTCGAGGAGATTGTCGATGTTTGAAACGCCGTCCCTGGCGCTGCCGCTTCTGGCCGCCGATCAAGCGCAGAAGCATGTGACGCACAATGAGGCGCTAAGCGTGCTCGACGCCATCGTGCAGCTCTCGGTGGAGGACCGCGATCTAGCCGCCCCTCCGGACGCGCCGCCGGAAGGCGTCCGCTACATCGTCGCGGCGGACCCGAGCGGCGCGTGGGCCGGGCATGCGGGCGACGTCGCCGCCTGGGTTGACGGCGCATGGAGCTTTTACCAGCCGCGTAAAGGCTGGCGCTGCTGGGTCGAGGATGAGGCGGCGCTCCTGGTTCGGGACGGCTCGGCGTGGGTGAGCCTGAGCTCCGGGATCGACGCCCTGCAGGGTCTTGCGCTCCTCGGCATCGGCACGATCGCGGACGCGGCCAATCCGTTCGCGGCCAAGCTCAACAAGGCGCTGTGGACGGCGAAGACGGCCGCGGAGGGCGGCGACGGCGATCTCCGCTACACGCTGAACAAGGAGACGGCCGCCGACGTTCTCTCGCTTCTGATGCAGACCGGCTATTCCGGGCGCGCCGAGATCGGCCTGGTCGGCGACGATCATCTCACGGTCAAGGTCTCGGCCGACGGGGCGTCCTGGGCCGACGCCATCATCGTCGACAAGAGCGACGGCAGCGTCGGGCTGGGCGTGCAGCCTGCCGAAGCGATGCATGTCCGCCGAACCGGCGCCGCCTTCGCCCGTCTGCTCGTGGAGGGGGAGAACGGGGTCAACAACCTGGTGCGGCGGGTCTCCTCGAACGCCACTCAGCCCAATTTCTACACCATGAAGGCGAGGGGCACGATCGGGGCGGAAACCGCAATCCTCCAGAACGACCAGATCGGCGCGTTCGGCGCGCAGGCCTATGATGGCGCGGGTTACAGGGTGGCGTTCCAGCTGACCGCGAGCGTGATAGCGCCGACGCCGGG
>JACCSN010000895.1 GCA_013812985.1 Hyphomicrobiales bacterium
GCCAGGAGCAGCGCGGCGGCGGGCGCAAGCATAAGCGCGCCGCGGCAGAACGGATGAACGGAAATGCGCTTGCCCATATTGCTTGCCTGCGTGCCCCGGCGGCCCGGGTCCCTCATAGCGGACGCGGAGCTCGCGTCCAAGCCGTTCACCACCCAATGATGGCCGGGCTGTGACGTTACCACCAGAACAGGGGGGTCAGGACGCCTCTGGAGCGAAGGCTGGCGCCAGGATGCCCGACAAAAGATCGGAACGGGCCTCAGCCCGCGGTTCGCGCTCCGCGGAAGCCGAAACGAATGTCCAGGCATCTTTCTGCGACAGGAGCGCCCCGAGCGCCATGGCGTTCAGCTTGTGGCCGCCCTTGAAGGACCGATAAAGGCCCTCGATCGGCGCGCCGGCGAGCGCCAGGTCGCCGATGGCGTCGAGCAGCTTGTGACGCGCGAACTCGTCCGGGAAACGCAGCCCTTCGGGATTGACGATCCCGCTCTCGTCGATCACGACCGAATTGTCCAGGGACGAGCCGAGCGCGAAGCCGCTCGCCCACAACCGCTCCACGTCCTTCATGTAGCCGAAGGTGCGGGCGCGGGCGACCTCCTTGCGGAACCGCTTCGGCGTGAGATCGACGGCGACCGCCTGGGAGCCGATGACCGGGCAATCGAAAGCGATGCCGACCTCGAAGCGGCAGCCGCGGTAGGGGCGGAACTCGGCGAAGGCGGAGCCCATCTCGACGCGCACCGGCCGGCGGATGCGAAGAAACCGCTTCGGCGCATGCTGCGCGAGCACACCCGCTTGGTCGATGGCGTCAACGAAAGCCTCGGCGCTGCCGTCCATGACCGGCACTTCCGGGCCGTCAATCTCGACTGTGGCATTGTCGATCCCCAGGCCAATAAGGGCGGCAAGAAGATGCTCGACGGTCGCGACCGAGGCGCCGCGCGGATCGCCGAGAACCGTGCAGAGCTCCGTCGATCCGACCGACGAGAAATGCGCCGGAACTTCGATGTCCGGTAAGCCTGGAAGGTCTGTCCGCACGAAGGAAATGCCGCTGCCCGGATCCGCCGGGCAAAGGCTGATGCTCACGGCGCGGCCACTGTGGACGCCGGCGCCGGAGAGCCTGACGCGATTTTTCAGGGTCTTCTGGCCGCGGCTGTTCGGAAAACCCATGAACTCGCTTTTGCCCCAGAGGCCAGCGCCAGTCCGGCGACATGCCTTCAGAAGATCCCCGAACCCGGGCGCCTCCTGCCTCGAGCCGGAAGATACCCACGCCACAGCACCGCCGCCAATCAACGATTTTTACCCTTTGTTACATTTCGCCGGCAGGATCAATGGCCGTCCGCCGGTCTGGACCGGCCCGCATATGCGCGCCGGCCTCGATCGGCGATGGCGCCCTCAGCTCGTCTGACGGCGGAGAAATGCCGGGATTTCCAGCGCATCCTCCCGGTTCTCGCTCGGAGCGGCTCGCCCGCGCGCGTCGAGATTGCCGGCGGCGCCGCCCCCGCTGTCGGCGATGCGTCGCGGCTGCGGCTGCTTGGCGAAGTCGGAGGCCGGAGCGGGTGCATGAGCGGGGAGCTGCGAGGCGATTACGCGCGGCTCGATGTCCTTGCCGGGCCGGCCGCCCTGATTGCCGCGCGGCGCCTCGTGCTCCTCGTCATCGCGGCGGCCAAGGCCGCTCGTCAGGCGTGCGAGGAGCCCGCGCGGCCGCCGCTCCTCATCATTGGCGGGCGCGGCTTGCTGCGCCCGGATCTGCCGCTGCGCGACGGCGGGGAAATCCTCGACCCGCGGCATGCGCGGCTGCGTCTCTTCGGGGCGCTCGGCCGCCGGCGGAATGAAATTGCCCGACGATGCGCCGCGCGTCGAGGCGTTGGCGCGCGCCTGGTCGGCCTCCGCCTCCGCCTGCTGTTGCGCAAGCAGCGACGGTTCGGGGCGGAACGGTCCGATTCGCACCGTCGGATCGCCCGCCGGACGGGCCTGGGCAGCCGCCTGGCGGGCCGGAGCAGCGCCGGTCGCTCGGATCTGCTGTGGCATGGGCGCGGCAAGCTCCTGCTCCAGCCCTTCGATCGCATAAGCCGGAATCGTTTCGCGCTGCGGCTGCCTCGTCTCTTGATTGGTTTCCGCGGCCCCTGCGAATGCCGAGCCGGGGGCGCCGACGGATTTCAGCCGGCGGGTCAGCTCGGCCATGCCGGCGGTGGGGGGGGCGACATGCTCCTGCGCCCGCTCCTGCTCGATCCCAGTGGCCACGACGGAGACGCGGATGACGCCCTCCAGGCCTTCGTCGAAGGTGGCGCCGAAGATGATGTTGGCCTCCGGCTCCACCTCCTCGCGGACCCGGCTCGCCGCCTCGTCGACCTCGAACAGGGTCATGTCGCGGCCGCCGGTGATGGAGATCAGGAGGCCCCTGGCCCCCTTCATGCAGACATCGTCAAGAAGCGGGTTGGAGATGGCCTTCTCCGCCGCCTCGATCGCCCGCTTGTCGCCGGACGCTTCGCCCGTGCCCATCATCGCCTTGCCCATCTCGCGCATGACGGAGCGCACGTCGGCGAAGTCGAGGTTGATGAGCCCGTCCTTGACCATCAG
>JACCSN010000902.1 GCA_013812985.1 Hyphomicrobiales bacterium
CCGGAGCGGCCTGAATAAGCAGCAACGGACGCGAGCATCTCCCGAGGGGAGCGCGCGCCCGTCAACGGTCCGCTATTCTGCGGCTCACATAATCGACGGCCGCCCGGAGAGCGGCTTCTATATCCAATTCGGTGGTGTCGAGCAAGTAAGCATCGTCGGCGGGACGCAGCGGGGAATCGGCCCTCGCCATATCGCGCGCGTCACGCCTCCTGATATCGGCGAGCACCTCCGCTTCGTCAATATCGAGGCCGCGCTCCCGCATTTCAAGGCCGCGGCGGCGGGCGCGGGCTTCCGGCGAGGCGGTGACGTAGAGCTTGGCGGGCGCGCCCGGCAGCACCACGGTGGCGATGTCGCGGCCGTCGAGCACGGCGCCCGGCGGGCGATCCGCGAAGACGCGCTGCTTTTCGACCAGCGCGCGCCGCAGCCCCGGCAGGATGGCCACCCGCGACGCCGCCTCGCCGACCGCATAGGAGGACAGGCGGCGCTGGTCGAGATCGGCCAGATCGATCGCCGCCGCCGCCCTGATCGCCGCGCTCTCGTCGGCGAGGTCGCCGCCGTCGCGCAGCAAGGCGTCCGCCACGGCGCGGTAGGTGAGGCCCGTATCGAGGTGGCGCAGCCCGAAATGCGCGGCCAGCCGGCGGGCGAGCGTGCCCTTGCCGCTCGCCGCCGGGCCATCGATGGCGATCGCGATGATTCCCGGTTCGCTCACGCCGCCTCCGCCACCTCGGCGAAATCGGCGCCCAGCCGGGACAAGAGGTCGACGAAGCGCGGAAACGAGGTGGCGATCATGGCGGCGTCGTCGACCGTGACCGGGCGCTCGGCCGCCAGGCCCATGACGAGGAAGCTCATGGCGATGCGATGGTCGAGATGCGTGGCGACGCGGCCGCCGCCCCGCACCCTGCCCCCTTCGACGGCAAGGCTTGCCTCGCCCTCACGGCAGCTGACGCCGTTCGCCTCCAGCCCGCGCGCCACCGCCGCGAGCCGGTCCGATTCCTTGACGCGGAGCTCCGCCAACCCCTCCATCACCGTAACGCCATGGGCGAAGGCGGCGGCGACGGCGAGGACGGGGTATTCGTCTATCATCGACGGGGCGCGCTCCGGCGGCACGGTCACGCCCTTAAGCCGCGAGGCGCGCACGCGAATATCGCCGATCGCCTCGCCGCCGGAGAGCCGCTCGTTCTCGATTGCCAGGTCGGCGCCCATCTCGCGCAAAGTGACGAGGAGCCCGGTGCGGGCCGGATTGAGGAGGACGTTCGCCACCGTCAGGTCGGAGCCTTCGACCAGGAGGCCGGCGACGATGAGGAAGGCGGCGGAGCTCGGGTCGGCGGGGACCGTCAGCTCCTGCGGCTTCAGCTCGGGACGGCCGGTGAGGCGGATGATCGTGGCGCCCGCTTCGCCGGGCTCCACCGTGATGTCGGCGCCAAAACCCTTCAGCATGCGCTCGGTGTGGTCGCGCGTCGGCACCGGCTCGATCACCGTGGTGATCCCCTCGATGTTGAGGCCGGCGAGGAGGATCGCCGATTTCACCTGGGCGGAGGGGACCGGCACGCGCCAGGCGATCGGGGCCATCGGGTCGGCGCCGCGGATCGACAGCGGCAGGCGGTCGCCGGAGCGGGCGATCACCTCGGCGCCCATCTCGCGCAAGGGCTCCAGCACGCGCCCCATCGGGCGGCGCGACAGGGAGGCGTCGCCGACGAAGGTGGTGCTGAAGGCGTGCGCGCCGGCGATGCCCATGGTGAGGCGCGCGCCGGTGCCGGCATTGCCGAAGTCGATCGAGCGTTCCGGCTCCAGGAGGCCGCCCGTCCCGAGCCCGTGGATGCGCCAGACCCCGGCCGCGTCGCGCTCCACGCTGGCGCCGAAGGCGCGCATCGCGGCGGCGGTGGCGAGCACGTCGTCCGATTCCAAGAGGCCCGACACCCGTGTCTCGCCGATCGCCAGCGCGCCCAGCATCAAGGCGCGATGCGAGATGGACTTGTCGCCAGGGACAGTGACCTTGCCGGTGAGAGGTCCGGAGGGGCGCGCGGAGAGTGGTTTCGTCAAACTCTGGGTCATTGTCTCGGCGTTGGGCAGCGTGCATGCTGGGAGGACGCGCGCCCTTCGAAGCGGCGCCGTCCCTAGCCCGCCGCCCGCCGGAGGTCACGCCCGCCGACTGGGGGGAAATGCCGTTTGACAGCCGGGAGGCGCATGGCTAGGGAACGCCCCTCCCCCGATTGCGAGGTTAAAGAACCGTGGCGAAACCGGAACTCGGCACGAAGCGCCTGTGCCCTGCCTGCGGCACAAAATATTACGACCTCAAGAAGAACCCGATCTCCTGCCCGAATTGCGGGACGATTTTCGAGATCGTGACGCATCACCGGTCGCCGGCGCGGGCCGCCGCCGCGGCGGCGGTTCCCGTCGAGGAAGAAGAGGAGGTCGATGCCGAGCTGGTCATCGAGCCGGATGCCGACGTGGTCTCCCTGGAATAGGTGGAGGAAGAGGGCGAGCCCGATGTCGGGCCGGATGTCGACGAGGACGAAACGGTCATCCCGGATGCGGGCGTGCTGGAGACCGAGGCCGACATCGAGCCGGAAGAGGAACCGACCTTCCTCGACGAGGAGGAAGAAGAGGGCGACGATGTGGTCGGCCTGCTCGATGTCGACGCGGAGGACGAGGACGAGGTGTAGGCCGGC
>JACCSN010000917.1 GCA_013812985.1 Hyphomicrobiales bacterium
CGCGTGAAGAGGTCGCGGCCGAGCTGATCGGTGCCGAGGAGATGGGCGGCGTCGGGCGGCAGGAAGCGGTCGCGCGGCGCCAGCTTGGTCGGGCTGTACTGGGTGAGCACGTCGGCGAAGATTGCCCCGAAGACGACGGCGAGCACCAGCAGGATGCCGAGCGCTCCCATCGGGTCGGCGACGAGCCGAAGCAGGCGGGCGCCGCGGCCAGGGCCGGCTGGGGCGGCGGGCGCCGCGGCCTCAGAGAGCGGAACGGACACGCGGGTCGAGCCAGGCCGCGACGAGGTCGGCGACCAGCGTGCAGAGCACGTAGAAGGCGGTGGTGATCATCACGCCGCCGATGACGACCGGGTAGTTGCGGGTGATCACGGCGTCGTAGATGAGCCGTCCGACGCCAGGGCGGGCGAAGACGATCTCGGCGAAGACGGCGCCGGAGATCATGTGGCCGACGCCGATCCCTAAGAGCACCACGGTCGGGATGACGGCGAGCTTCAGCGCATAGCGGAAGGTGATCGTCCGTTCCCGCAGCCCGAAAGCGCGCGCCATGCGGATGTGGTTCTCGGTCAAGACCTCCAGCATCGACGCGCGCACCATGCGGGCGAGGTAGCCGACCCAGCCGAGCCCGACGGCGAGCGACGGCAGCACGAGGTGGTGCAGCTGGTCGATGCGGTCGCCGGGCTCGCCGGCGCCGATTGTCGGGAACCAGCCGAGTTTTACCGAGAAGAACAAGAGGCTGTAGATGGCGACGACGAAGGAGGGGACGGCGATCATGCTGACGGAGAGCACGGCGATGACGCGGTCGGCGAGCGACCCCCGGCGCACGGCCGCGAAGCAGCCGAGCGGGATGCCGAGGAGCGCCGCCCAGCCGATGCCGGCGGCGATGAGGGCGAGGGTGAACGGCATCTGCTCCAGCACGGTGAGCGCGACGGGGCGGTGGGTCAGCACATCGGTGCCGAGGTCGCCGGTCACCACCCGGCCAAAGAAGCGGGCGATCTGGACGATCGTCGGCTGGTCGAGGCCCATCTCGACCCGGAAGGATTCGCGCAGCTCCGGCGTCGCGAGCGGCCCGAGCAGGACCGCCGCCGGATCGCCGGGAATGAACTGGATGACGCTGATCAGCATGACGAGCGCCACCGCCGTGATGACGACGGCGAGACCGGTGCGCTTCACTGCGTAGGCGAGCACGTCACCCTCGCTGGTGCGGGATCTGTGGCCGACTCCTTATCCTCGCAGCACAGGGACTGGCCTAACCTCCCTTTTGAGGGGGAGGTTAAAGAGGCGACGCCCAACGCCGTCAGGAGCTCTTGAACTGGTGGAAGATCGGCGTGCCGTTCGGCATCACCGCGGGCTCGACCTCGTTCCTGTGCGCCACGCCGACGGCCTCATGCGTCAGGAACACGTAGGAGCCCGATTCCTCCATCAGATCCTGCATGCGGACATACATGTCATGCCGCTTCTGCGGGTCCAGCTCGACCTTCGCCTTCGCCTCCAGCTCGCCGAATTCCGGGCTGTTCCAGCGCTCCCAGTTCCACACGCCGATCTGGTCGGGGGTGAACCATTCGGTGGCGAAGCTCGGGTCCGGCTGCATGGAGAAGCGGCCGATATGGATCTGGATTTTCTTCCAGGCGTCGCCGGACTTCTCGTCGCCCAGCGTCCAGTAGGTGCCGGAATCGTGCTGCTGGATGGTGGCAGTGATGCCCACGTCGGCGAGCAGCGCCTGCACGGCCTGCGCGGCGCTGACCCGCTCCGCCTTGTTGAGGATATCGATCGTGCATTCGAAGCCGTTCTCGAAGCCGGCCTTCGCCAGGAGCTCGCGGGATTTATCCGGGTCGTAGCCGTAGAGCGCCTTCTCACGATGGCCGACCAGTCCCGGCGCGACGACGCCGGTGGCCGGCTCCGCGGCCCCGAAATAGGCGGCGTCAAGCACGGCCGGCACGTCGATGGCGTGCTGCACGGCGCGGCGCACGTCCGGATTGTCGAAGGGCGGGTTCTCGTTGTTCATGCCGAGCCAGACATAAGCGAGCGACGGCTTCACATCGACCTCGCCGCCCGGCGGCGGCGTCTCGCGGTAGCGCGGGATGGAGCTCACCGCCACCCAGGTGTAATCCAGATCGCCGCCTTCCAAAGCGAGCTCGGCCACCTTCTCGTCCTCGATCGGGATGACGTGGATCTCGTCCCATTCCGGCTGCTCGCCCGGCCAGTCCGGGTTCCTGGCGAGCACCGTGCGCTGCTTGGGCAGCCATTCCTTCAGCACGTAGCGGCCGCATTGCGCCGGCGGCTTGGTGTCAAACCTTCCGCCGGATGCCTCCAGCGCCTTCCTCGACACGATGCGGCCGGAGCCGAAGACGAGCCCGACGTTCCACAGCGGCGGGAACGGCTCCTTCAAGACGATCACGCCGGATTTCTCGTCCTTGACCTCCACATGGTCGAGCGCCGCCCAGTCGCCGGCATAGGGCGATTCCGTCTTCGGGTCGGCCATGCGCTCAAACGAGAATTTGACGTCATCCGCGGTGAGCGGGCCAAAACCGTCGGTCCAAACCAGGCCGTCGCGCAGCGTGAACTCGATGTGGGTGTCGTCGACCTGCTCCAGCCGCGACGCGCCATCAAGCTCCCAGGCCCATTCGTCGCCCGCCTTCATGCCGGCCAGGCCGACGAAGATGCAGCGCATGATGTCGTCTTCCGGCGCCGCCTTGCGGTAAGCCGGATCGAGGTTCTGGATGTCGCTGTAGGAGCGCACGCGGAGAACCTTGCCGTCCTGCGACAGCGCGATCTTCGGATAGAGTCCGACGGTCAGGCCGGTCGCGGCCATGGTTCCGAGGACCTGCCGCCTTGTGAAGCGCAATCCGTTCGCCATTCGACTCTCCCCTTAGCTTCCCGACGCTATTTCAGCGTTTCAGGCGGATAGGATGCGCCGAGACATGGACCGTTTGCAACGCCTTGCCTCAGACGCAGGGCAATCGCATGTGATTGCGCGAGGCTTTTCCTCTCCCGGGACGGGAGAGGTCGAGTCGCGGAACGCGACTGGGTGAGGGTCACGAACGTGGAGCGCTTTGGCCGACCACCCTCACCCGGTTCCGAGCTTCGCTCGGACTCGGCCTCTCCCGTCCCGGGCGAGGAGGAACTCATCGTTCATTTGCGATCGCCCTGGCCTCAGACGTGGTCGCGCGGGATGCGGCAGGTCCATTCCCTGGAAAACACCTGCTCGTCGCCCTCGTAGGCGTCGAGCTTTCCGATGATGAGGAACTCCGTCCGCGTCGCCTGCATCTGCGTATGCGCGTCGATATGGACGTGGAACCCGTCGCGGCCGAATTCCTTGCGCCAATGGATGCGCACCTCCGGCGAGAGCGGGTCGTCCGGGTGGATCGAATAGACCCGGCGCGCGCTGGCGCCGTATTCCCAGCCGAAATCCTCGATGCGGACCAGGCCGTCATCGGTGTAGCGCTCCGTCTCGACCCGGCCCGTCCGCAAGTCCCTGCGCACCTCGATCCGGCTGTCGCCGGTCCTGACGATCATGCGCCGCAGCGCGGGCGCATTCTCGGCCGGCTCGAAGGGGCGGAGTTCCTCGTCCTCGGCGCGCGGCGGGCGCACCGGCAGCTCCAGCGAGCTGGCGCCCGTGGCGATCGTGAGCGTCACGGGCTCGGGCGACGGCCAGACGATCGGCCAGTAAGCGGTCGAGATGGCGAGGCGGAGCCGGTTGCCGGCGCCGATCCGCTGGCCGCATTCGTTCATCTGGAGCCGCACGTTGTAGCGCCCGCCGGGCTCCAAGGATTTAAGATCCTCGTGGCCGTCGCGATGCGTCAGGTTCAGGATGCCGTAGGTGAGCCGGGTCGCGGCGCCGTCGGGGAAGACTTCCGACAGCGTCGCCGCGACAAAGGCGTTCAGCCGGTCCGACGCGACATCCAGGTGGAGCGCCGGCGCGCCGAGGATGTCGAGCGGCTGGTCGAGAGGCGCGGTGTCGAAGAGGAGCGAGCCGCCGGCCTCGTCGCGCTGGTCGCCCGGCTGGTCTGCGTCGAGGCCATAGGGGCACCATTTGCCGGCGGCCAGGCCAACG
>JACCSN010000955.1 GCA_013812985.1 Hyphomicrobiales bacterium
ATGTCGCCCCGGCGACGCTCAACCTGGACAATCCCTCCGTCGAGACGCCGATCGACCTCGTGCCGATGAGGCCCAAGGAGAAGCGCATCGACACCGTGCTCTCCAATTCCTTCGGCTTCGGCGGCACGAACGCCTCGCTGGTTTTCCGCCGCGTCTGACGAAGTTCCCGGTTTTGCCATATTCCGTGTTAAGGGTCGCAGCCGAGCGACGTGGGACCGGGCAGCAATGAACGATGCGAAATTGCGTGCCGACGATGGCGCGCCTGTCAGCAGTGAGGCGACGCCGTCGCCGCAAGAGGCGCAGCCGCCCGTTCTCGTCGCCGGCGAGCCGACCCAGCCGCGCCGGCGGATCAATCCGAAGAGCCCGCGGCAGGCGCTGCAGCCGGAGACCGCTCTGCCGCCCCCGCCGCGCTCGCAAAAGGCCCGCCATCCGCTCGTAGTGGTCTTGAACTTCTTCCTCATGATCGCCGTCTTGACGATGCTCGCCGGCGGCGCGGCCTTCTATTTCGGCAAGCTGCAATTCACGCAGCCTGGCCCACTCACCGAGCCCGCGTCCGTGGTGGTCGCGCGCGGGGCGGATCTCGACACCATTTCCGGGCAGCTCAGGCGCCAGAACGTCATCGACAGCGACCTCGTCTTCACCACCGCCGTGCGCCTCTACAAGGCCGGTGACCGGCTCAAGGCGGGCGAGTATCTCTTCGACCCGGGCGTCAGCATGGAGCAGGTGCTGGAGGATCTGATTTCCGGCCGCTCGGTTCTCCAGGCCATCACATTTCCGGAAGGTCTGACGAGCCAGCAGATCGTGTCGCGCCTCAACGCCGATCCGGTGCTGACCGGCGAAATTACGGAATCGCCATCCGAGGGCGCGTTGATGCCCGACACCTATAAGTACACGCGAGGGATGACGCGGCAGCAAATCCTCGACCAGATGAAGCGGGCGCAGGAGCGGGCTGTCGAGGAGATCTGGGCGCGCCGCTCACCCGATCTGCCTATCGAGACGCCGGAGGAGTTCGTTACGCTCGCTTCCATCGTGGAGAAGGAAACCGGAAAGGCCGACGAGCGGCCGCGCGTGGCGGCGGTGTTCATCAACCGCTTGCGCCAGGGCATGCGCCTGCAATCGGACCCCACCATCATCTACGGACTCTTCGGCGGCGCGGGAAAGCCGTCGGACCGCCCCATCATGAAGGCCGACCTGGAGAAGGAGACGCCCTACAACACCTACCGGGTGAGCGGGCTGCCGCCGACGCCGATCGCCAATCCCGGCCGCGCAGCTCTCGAAGCCGTCGCCGACCCGTCGCGAACGGATGAACTCTATTTCGTTGCCGACGGCACGGGCGGGCACGCTTTCGCGGCGACGCTGGATGACCACAACCGCAACGTCGCCCGCTGGCGGCGTGTCGAGGCGGCGCAGAAAGAGGCGCGGGAGGCGGCAGCGGAGACGCCTGCAGAGACGCCGGCCGGAGACGAAGGGGGCGCGGAGGCGGCGACAAGCGCGAGCACTGCCCCCGCTGCGGACGATGCCGCGCCTGAAGACGACACGCCGGCGGAGGGCGCGACCCGGCCCCCAACAAATCCTGAAAGCGAAGCGCCGCCCTGATGCCGCTCGCCCTTGTTGGGCGAGTGCTCCGCCGCTAGTCTCCCGCCACCGAGCCACCGGAGTCCCATGCCGCTGTCCAGCATGACCGGCTTCACCCGCGCCGCGTTCGAGGCTGCCGGGGAGAAGTTCACCTGGGAGCTGAAGAGCGTGAATGCGCGCGGGCTGGAGATCCGGCTGCGGCTTCCGCCCGGGCTGGATCACCTGGAGCCGGAGATCCGCGGCCTGGCTCGCGAACAGCTCGCACGCGGCAGCTGCTTCTTTGTCCTGGACCAGGATAACCGGAGCGAGCAGCCGCGTCTCATGCTGAACGAGGAGGCGCTCGCGCTGGTCGTCGCGGCGGCGCGCCGGTTGGCGGCCGTGGAGGGCATCGGCATGCCCACAGCCGATGGTCTCCTCGCCATACCGGGGGTGCTGCAGGACCGGGGCGCACGCCGGGGGGGCGAAGAGGTCGCTGAGCGCGATAGGGCCGTTCTCGATGCGCTCGGACGGGCGCTGCGCGCCTTGAAGGCGGCGCGCCTTGAGGAAGGCCAGCGGCTTCAGTCCATTTTGGAGCACCAGCTTGCGTCGATTGCGAGACTGGTCGGGGAGGCGGCGACGATCGCGGCGGAGGCGCCGGACATCCTCAAAGCCCGGATTCACGACCAGGTGGCCGCGCTCATCTCCGAAAAGTTCAATCTGGATCCGGACCGTTTGCACCAGGAAGCCGTGCTTGCCGCGACCCGAGCGGATGTCCGCGAGGAGCTCGATCGGCTGACCAGCCATCTGGCGGCCGCCCGGCAGCTTATCGAGCCTGGCGACGGCGTTGGCCGCCGCCTCGACTTCCTCACGCAGGAGTTCAACAGGGAAGCCAATACGCTCTGCTCGAAGGCTTTCGACAAGCGCCTGACGGCGATCGGGGTGGAGCTGAAGGCGGTGATCGACCAGTTCCGCGAGCAGATTCAGAATCTGGAATGATCAGACCCACGGAAGAGTTGCCGCACCGCGGGCTGATGTTCGTGCTGTCCTCGCCGTCGGGCGCCGGCAAGTCGACCCTGGCGCGCGAGCTGCTCGCGGCCGACAACAACCTCGA
>JACCSN010000002.1 GCA_013812985.1 Hyphomicrobiales bacterium
AGGTTGGGGGACGTGGTTTCGATTCCGGAGCTGCCAACGCGGCGAGCTGGCGCCGTATCAGCGAACGAATCTCGGGGCTGTCCCATTCCGCAGGGCCAACCCAGCGTTGAAGTTCGCGGCCATTGCCCTAGGCCCACCCCGCATTGCAGGGCCGTTGGCCAGCAGCTCCAGAATCCGAAGATCCTGGACGTTGACTAGCGTCCGAGCGCGGACGCCGTCTGTCAGGCGAGGATGATCGGTTTGGGAGGGTAGGGGTCGGGTCGGCTCTGGGCGCCGCTGAAGGACTGTTCGAGAGAAGATTCGTACCCGGCCCGCCGCAGTGACAAGCGGACCGCGTCCTGGGAAGCAAGAGCTGGGGCGCTCATGCAGGTCGGCAGGCAGTTCTGCATCATGCCCGGCTCGTCCGCGCAAGGCGAGCAGTCCTCGGTCGCGGCATTCATTTCGAGCATGGCAGTGTGCATCTCGCCCGCCATGGCCGTCGGCTGCTCTGAAGCGGGCCCAAGGAGGGCAAGCGAGGGCATCCCGAACCCAAGGGCAAGGACAACCACCAAAATCAAAAGGCGAGCGAGCTGCCGCATTGCGAACGTATAATAGGTTCCGCTATACGCCATGCCAAGCCCGGCGAGTGGGTCAGTTTGACACTCCTGCAGGCGCTCCGGTTTGAGCGCTTGACCTTCCCACGCTGGAAGCCTGCATCGTCGCGGGTGCCCGTCCTGTTCATCAGGATAGGTCGGAATTGATGAGTGTGACGATCGGCGATCCCATCTGGTCTCTTGTACTCGTGCCCCTCGGCCTTGGCCTGTTTGGGTTCATCGAGCCGTGCTCGATTGGCTCGAGTCTGATTTTCATCAAGGCGGTCGAGGGAAAGCCTGCGGCAACCAGGCTCATGCAGGCGACCATTTTCACGCTGACCCGCGCCGTGTTTATCGGGATCCTGGGCGCATTGGCGGCGCTGATCGGAACCGTGTTTCTCGTCTTCCAGAAGGCGGGCTGGATCATCCTCGGCAGCCTCTACGTTGCACTCGGGCTCGTTTATCTGACGGGCAATGCGGCTCGCCTTATGCGCACGCTCGGGCCAGGCGCGGGACATCTCTCTACCGTTCGCGGGACAGCGGGTCTGGCCATTCTGTTCGGCCTTAACATCCCCGCCTGTGCCGCACCGCTGCTTGGGGCGATCCTCGGATCGGCGGCGGTCGGCGGCGCGGCGCAGATCGTTCAAGGCTTCGCATCGCTCGCGATATTCGGATTGGCGCTGTCGCTGCCTTTAGCGCTCGCCCTTTTTTGGGGACCGGCGCGGCGCGCTCTGGACCGACTTAATCGCGCTCTCTGCCCGCGTCCCGATGTTCATAGGCGTGGTTTTTCTCGCGCTCGGCGCATGGTCGATCTATTTCGGCCTGTTCGTGCCGACGACGCCGTAACGAGGGCCGAATGCCCGATCGGCCCGCCGCACTGGAGGACCAAATCCTGACGGCATTCAAGCGGGCGCTGGCGGAGGGCCGGTCGGATGTTGCTGAGCATCTCCTGCGGGCGCTCGAAGCGCTCCAGCCCCATCCTACACAGGGTTCATCGGTCGCTGACGCCTATCGCGCCATAGTGGCGATGGCCAAGCGATCTCGGCACGCCCGCTGAGCCTCAGACCGTGCGTTTCTGGCGGTATCAGCCAGACTGCACGCCGATCGTTGCGAGGGCGGATTGGCACCGGAATGCCCAATGCTCGGAATTCCCGGCGCTACCGGTAAACGCTCCGTCCTGCGCAATTGCGCGAAACGCTGCGCATTAACGCGAACGAAAGAGTACTGTCGCGGTAGGGACGACGATTGCTCGCCGCCCCCCGCACAGAACCCGGCGTGCGGAACTACCGCACCGGGCTCCCACCTCGGGTCGATGACGCGAACCGCACGTCGGGAAGCGGATGTCGGATGCGTGCCGGCGGCAGCCAGAGGTCGGTCAATCGCTTCATCCGCGCCCAGGTCAGCCGCTTCATCTGGCTCCGCCGCCGCAGCGCGCGGAACCAATACCAGCCGACGTGGCGATAGAAGGAATTGATGGCCCGGCTGTTGGTGGGGACGGCAAAGTAGTTCAGGAAGCCGTTCACCACCCGTTTCAGGTAGGCCCCTTGTTCCTGGATCGGCAGGTGCATCATCCGCCTGATCGTCTCCTTGACCTCCCGGAGCTTGCCGCAAAGCCGTTCGGACCGTGTGCCGCCGGATGATGAACCCTCCCCTCCTGTCGATCCCGCAGATGTGCGTGAACCCCAGAAAGCTGAAGGTCTCCGGCTTGAGCCCACGGGCTCGGCGGTTGGCGGCGGCGAAGCGCCCGAACTCGATGATCCGGGTCTTCTCGGGGTGCAGCTGCAACCCGAACCGTTCCAGCCTCTGCGCGAGTTCGGCCAGGAAGCGCCGCGCGTCCCGCTCGGACTGGAAGCCCACCACCATGTCGTCAGCGTATCGCAAGACGATCACCTCGCCTTGCGCGTGCCGCTGCCGCCATTGGTGGACCCAAAGGTCGTAGACGTAATGCAGATAGATGTTGGCCAAGAGCGGCGAGATCACCGCTCCTTGCGGTGTGCCCTGTTCGGTCGCCATCAGACGCCCCTCTTCGAGCACACCCGCTTTCAGCCATTTGCCGATCAGGCGCAGGAGGCGCCTGTCCGCGATACGGTGCTCCAGGAACCGCATCAGCCAATCATGGCTCATGCTGTCGAAGAACGCCCGTATGTCGGCATCGACGATCCAGTTCACCTTCCTGCGGTAAATCCCGGTCGCCAGCGCATCCAGCGCATCGTGCTGGCTGCACCCCGGCCGGAACCCATAGGAGAAGCCGAGGAAGTCCGTTTCGTAGATGGCGTTCAGCACCTCCCCGACCGCACGCTGGACGATCTTGTCCTCCAGCGCCGCAATCCCGAGCGGCCGCTGCCGGCCGTCCGGTTTGGGGATGTACTGCCGCCGCGACGGCTTCGCTCGGTAAGCGCCCCGATGAACGCGTGCGTGCAGGTCGCGGAGATTGCTCTCCAGCTCCGCCTCGTATGCGTCCCACGTGACACCGTCGACGCCCGGGGCCGCCCGTCTCTTCAGCTGAAGAGCCGAGAAGCGTAGAAGCTCGACGGTCACATGGTGCAGGAGCGCCGTGAACCGGACGCCCTTAT
>JACCSN010000009.1 GCA_013812985.1 Hyphomicrobiales bacterium
AATCGCCGGCCCGTCGACTACGCGACGCGCAAGAAGCTGCTCGACGCCATGGACGCTAATGGCCGTTCCGGCCGTCCGGATCTCGCTTCGCTCCTGGAGACCTGGCGGGACGGGCGCATCAAGCTGAGGATCGTTGCCGATCTTCTCGCCTTCCGCAGCCGGTTTCCCGAACTTTTCGCGCAGGGCGCCTATGAAGCCCTCAACGCGTCCGGCGTGCAGGCCGAACGCATCTGCGCCTTTGCCCGCGGTCAGGGCGACCTAGCCATGATCGTCGCCGCCTCGCTGTTCCCCGGCCGCCAGACAGAAACTGGCCAAGGCTGGGAGGACAGCGCGATCCCGCTGCCCTCAGCCGCTTCGCCCGGAACGTGGGTTAACATCTTGGATAGGACGGAGATACAGGTGACGGACGCCTCGATTTCCGCCGCCGAGCTCTTCCCGGTCCTTCCCGTCGCGGTGCTCGTGCCGGCAGCCATGTTATAGACTCTTGATCCTCGCCGGAACTCGGATCGAAAGCCGGCGTTGCTCCGCGTCCCCTTGCCCGTCGAGCCTCATGAACATCCAGCAGAACCCACCCACCTTGCCTCGCGTGGGAACGACTCGTTCCGGTCTTCGCGAGGGCCGGCCATATCCGCTCGGCGCCACTTGGGACGGCCTTGGCGTGAACTTCGCGCTGTTCTCCGCCCACGCGACCAGCGTCGAGCTCTGCCTGTTCGACATCGACGGCGGGACCGAGCTGGAGCGGATAGAGCTGCCGGAATATACCGACGAGGTGTGGCACGGCTATCTGCCAGCCGCCCGGCCGGGCACCACCTATGGCTACCGTGTGCACGGGCCCTACTGGCCGGAAGAGGGGCACCGGTTCAATCCGAACAAGCTCTTGATCGACCCCTACGCCAAGCAACTGGTCGGCGGGCTGACATGGGGGCCGGAGCTGTTCGGCTACCAGCTGGACTCGCCCGACAAGGACCTTTCCTTCGACGGCCGCGACAGCGCGAGCTTCGTGCCGAAATGCCGGGTGATCGACCCGGCCTTCACCTGGGGCCAGGAGCGACGGCCGTCGGTCCCCTGGGAGCAGACGATCTTTTACGAGATGCACGTGCGGGGTTTCACCATGCGGCATCAGCGGGTGCCGGAGGACATCCGCGGCACTTTCGCCGGCCTCGCCGACCGTAACGTGATCGCTTACCTGAAGGGGCTCGGCATCACCTCCGCCGAGCTGCTCCCCATCCATGCCTTCCTCGACGACGATTACCTCCTGAAGAAGGGCCTCCGGAACTACTGGGGCTACAATTCGATCGGCTTCTTCGCCCCCGATCCGCGCTATCTGCAAACCCCCTTCGTCAACGAGTTCAAGGAGACGGTAAACCAGTTCCACGCGGCCGGGATCGAGCTGATCCTCGACGTGGTCTACAACCATACGGCGGAAGGCAACGAGCTCGGCCCGACCATCTCCTTCAAGGGCATCGACAACCTCAGCTACTACCGCCTGCTGCCGGAGCAGAAGCGCTTCTACATCAACGACACCGGCACCGGGAACACGGTCAATCTGAGCCATCCGCGGGTCCTGCAGATGGTCGCCGATTCGCTCCGCTACTGGGCGACGGAGATGCGGGTCGACGGTTTTCGCTTCGACCTCGCCACCATCCTGGCGCGCGAAGCCTACGGTTTCGACGAGGGCGGCGGATTCCTCGATTCCTGCCGCCAGGACCCGGTCCTCTCCCAGGTCAAGCTGATCGCCGAGCCCTGGGACATCGGGCCCGGCGGCTACCAGGTCGGCCATTTTCCCCCCGGCTGGGCGGAATGGAACGACAAGTTCCGCGACACGGTACGGAGCTTCTGGAAGGGCGACGAGGGCAAGCTCCCCGAGTTCGCGAAGCGGATCACCGGATCTGGCGACCTCTTCGACCGGCGCGGCCGAAAGCCCTGGGCCAGCGTCAATTTCATCACCGCGCATGACGGCTTCACGCTGGCCGACCTCGTCTCCTACAACGACAAGCACAACGAGGCGAACGGCGAGGAAAACCGCGACGGTCACTCCAACAACCACTCCTGGAACCACGGCGTCGAGGGCCCGACCGACGACCCGGAAATCAACGAGGTGCGCGACCGCCAGACGCGCAACATGCTCGCCACCCTGCTCCTGTCGCAGGGCACGCCGATGCTCATGGCCGGCGACGAGTTCGGCCGCTCGCAGGGCGGCAACAACAACGCCTACGCCCAGGACAACGAGCTGAACTGGATCGACTGGCCGAACATGACCGGACGCGGCGAGGCGCTCGTCGATTTCGTCCGTCGGCTGATCGCGCTTCGAAAGGCCTATCCGATCCTCCACCGCGGCCGCTTCCTGGTCGGCGAATACAGCGAGGAGCTCGACGTCAAGGATGCAACCTGGGTGTCGCCGAACGGCGATGAGATGAGCGCGGAGCAATGGCAGGACGGCAACGCCAAATGCGTCGGCGTGGTGCTCGACGGCCGCGCCCAGCCGACCGGCATCCGCCGGCGCGGCGCCGACGCCACGATCCTGCTCGTCCTCAACGCCCATCACGACGTGGTGGGGTTCGCGCTGCCCGAGGTGCCGGAAGGCGACAGCTGGCTCTGCCTCCTCGACACCAACGCGCCGGACCGCATCCACGACAGGCCGCACAATTTCGGCGAGGTCTACGAGGCGACCGGCCGCTCCTTCCTGCTCTTCGCGCTGGCGCGGAAGACGCGGGAATCGCGCTCCGTGCGCGCGGGCATGGATGCGCTGTTCGACATCGCCGAGCGGCCGTTCCGGCGGGAGGGGGCGTGATCGGGCGCGAGGCTTGAAGGGCTGCGACGCTACTCTGCGGCGCCCGGTTCCCGCTTCGGCATGTGCTCCTCGATCGCGGCTGTCATGCGCGTCTGCCACCCCGACCCGGTCGCCCGATAGGCGTCAACCACCGACGGCTTGATCCGCAGCGTGATCATCTGCTTCGGCGCCGCCGACTTCGGCCGCCCACCTTGATTTCGCAACTGAGCCGCGACCAAATGCGGGACAACCTCGTGGGCCGGGCGCATCCTGGCGAGCTGCTCGTCGGCCATCGGCAAGGCATCCGGATCGCTCAGGGCGGCGGCGGTGAGAGCCGCGTCTTCTTCGTCGGTCATCTCGTCCGCTGTCCGGCGGGCGCGCTCCCGCGCTTCGGTCCTGCGACGGTGAATCTCTTGCAGTTCCTCGTTCGTGAGCGGCGGTTCAGGTATCCTGGGCATAGCGGCGGCTATCTTGCTTGTTGGCCTTCCGAAGGCTGATTGCGTGGTCCTCTTCAGCGCGAAGCGTGTAAACGAAGACATACAAAGTCAGGCCGATGAAGCCGGTGGCCACCTCCCGCCGCTCTCCGTAATCTTTGCCAACATCCTCGACGATTGAAGCCGTTGACCACTCGAACTGTTCAGCGAGCACGAGATCCACGCGGTGTTTCCGCAGGTTGTCTCGGCGCTTCGCCTCGTTCCACGTCGTCATGGGCTTGTAACTACGAAAACTGTAACTGGCAACCTGTATTGGAGATGATGCCAGAACGGAGAGCATCGCAACCAATGGCGCATGTCGAGCGATTTGCCTCCTTTTTGCCCAAGGCCTATCCTCACTCGGACCGATGACCGCTCCCGTCCGGCCTTTGCGTCATCCGCTCGCAACCCCGTTCAGCCGGGGTAGCCGCGCTCCGGCTCCGACCCTATAACGCCGCACCTCGAAAGCTGCGACATGACCCCTCCCCCACCCGCGCGCCGCAACGCGGCGATCGCCTTCATCCTCGTCACCGCGGTGCTCGCCATCGTGGCGATGGGCATCATCATCCCCGTCCTGCCGGCGCTGATCGAGGAGTTCACCGGCTCCAACGCCCGCGCCTGAATCATCAACGGGGTCTTCGTCGCGCTGTGGGCCTTGATGCAGTTCGTCGCCTCGCCGGTGGTCGGCTCGCTCTCCGACCGCTACGGCCGCCAGCCGGTGATCCTCCTCTCCGCCGCCGGGCTGTCAGCGGATTACGTGCTCATGGCGGTGGCCCCGAACCTCTGGTGGCTGGCTCTCGGCCGCATCATCGCCGGAATCATCTCGTCGAGCTTCACCACCGTGTTTGCCTACATGGCCGACATCACCGCGCCGGAAGCCCGCGCCCGGGGCTACGGCCTGATCGGCGCCGCCTTCAGCGCCGGCTTCGTCGCCGGCCCGCTCCTCGGCGGCTTGCTGGGCGAAGTCTCGCCGCGCGCTCCGTTCTGGGCGGCGGCGGCGTTCAGCGGCGTGGCGTTCGTCTACGGGCTGTTCATCCTGCCGGAATCGCTCGCGCCGGAGAGCCGCATGGCGTTCTCGTGGCGGCGCGCCAATCCGCTCGGCTCGCTCACGCTGCTCCGCTCGCATCCGGAGCTTTCCGGCCTCGCAGTCGTCAACTTCCTGCTCTACTTCGCCCACCACGTCTTCTCGGCGGTGTTCGTGCTCTACGCGGCATACCGTTACGGCTGGAGCGCCTGGGAGGTCGGCCTCGTGCTCGCCCTCGTCGGGGCGCTCGACATGGTCGTGCAGGGCCTCCTGGTCGGTCCGGCGGTGAAGCGCTTCGGCGACCGCGCGACAATGGTCTTCGGCCTGTTCGGCGGCGCTCTCGGCATCGCGAGCATGGGCCTGGCGCCGACCGGGCTCCTGTTCACCCTCGCCATGCTGCCGAACGCGCTGTGGGGACTGGCCATGCCGACGCTACAATCGCTGATGACCCAGCGAGTAGCTGCAGGGCGCCAACATGAGCGTCGCGAGCATCGCCGGCGTCCTCTCGCCGCTGTTCTTCGGCGCGGTCTACGCCCTATCGGTCGGTGAGTCCGCCCGCATCCCGCACCCCGGTGCGGCCTTGCTCATTGCCGCTTTGGTGCTTGTCGCGGCGGCGGGGATCGGCTGGCGGGTGGCGCGCCGCGCCGAGCGGGAAGAGCAGCGCGAAGCGTTGGCG
>JACCSN010000032.1 GCA_013812985.1 Hyphomicrobiales bacterium
TACTGGTGCGCCTGCGCCGTGATGGCCGGCTTCAGCCAGGGCGGCGGCGTCGGCCTGGCGCTGTCGAACTGGATGGTCGATGGCGATCCGGGTTTCGACGTCTGGGGCATGGACATCGCCCGCTTCGGCGACTGGGCGACGCTCGGATACACCAACGCCAAGGTGCGCGAGAACTATTCGCGCCGCTTCCGCATCCGTTTTCCGAACGAGGAGCTGCCGGCGGCGCGGCCGATGCAGACCACGCCGATCTACGACCGCATGTTGGCGCAAGGCGCGGTCATGGGCGACAGCTGGGGCCTGGAGACGCCGCTCTGGTTCGCGCCGAAAGGCGTGGAGCCGCGCGACATCGTTTCCTTCCACCGCTCCAACGATTTTGAGCACGTCAAGGCGGAGTGCATCGCCGTGCGCGAAGCTGTCGGCATCACCGAGATCGCCAACTTCGCGAAGTACGAGATCCTCGGCTCCGGCGCGGAGGGCTGGCTGTCGCAGCTCATGACCAACCGCATGCCCCGCGCCGGCCGCATCGTGCTCACCCCGATGCTGAACGAGAAGGGCAAGCTGATCGGCGACTTCACCATCGCCAAAGCAGATGACGCGCGCTTCTACATGTGGGGCTCCAGCCAGGCGCAGATTTATCACATGCGCTGGTTTGAAACGCATCTGCCGGACGACGGCTCGGTCACCATCCGGGCGCTCGGGATGGGTCTCGTCGGGCTCTCCATCGCCGGACCGAAGTCGCGTGAGCTCCTCGCCCGCGTCACGGGCGAGGATGTCTCGAACGAGGCGTTCCGCTTCATGGATTTTCGCGAGATGGACATCGCCTCGGTCCCGACCCTGACCAACCGCATCACCTATGCCGGCGACCTCGGCTACGAGATCTGGGTGAAGCCCGAATACCAGCGGCGGCTCTACGACGAGCTCATCGAGGCCGGCGCCGATCTCGGCCTGAAGCACTTCGGCATGCGCGCCCTCCTCTCACTCAGGTTGGAGAAGAATTTTCCGACCTGGTACCGCGAGCTGCGGCCGATCTACGGGCCTTTCGAAGCCGGCCTCGACCGGTTCGTCAACCTGCGGAAGAACGATTTTGTCGGGCGTCAGGCGGCGCTGATCGAGAAAGAAAACGGACCAAAGCTGCAGCGGGTCTCGATGGTCGTGGACGCCGACAATGCCGACGTGCTCGGCGACGAGCCGATCTGGCACGTGGATGGTTCCGGAGACGCCAGGGTGGTCGGCTGGGTCACCTCCGGCGGCTACGCCCACTACGTCGACCGCTCGCTCGCCCAGGGCTACGTGCCGCGCGAGCTCGCCGCCAACGGCAGCGCCTTCGAGATCGAGATCCTCGGCGAGCGTCGCCCGGCGCGCCTGCAGATGGAGCCGCTCTTTGATCCGGAGGGGGCAAGGATGCGGGGGTGACGACGGCGGCGGAGGCGACCTTAGGCCGGCGCCGCTTCGAGTTCGTGGAAAGTGATCACGCTCAACCAAGGATCGGCAATCTGCCCACGAAACGCGATGACTCGCCCATCAGGTTTGGACTGACCAATTCCGAAACGACGTTCGTGTCGAGCAGCACATCGCTCATTGATCGGCCGATCCAGCGTCGGCAAACGGGTCACCACGCTTCGACGCGCGGTCAGGCAAGCGCAGCGTATATCCCGTCGGGGCGCTTTCGACGAGGAATCCACCCAAATGGACCGGTCGTTGCGCCTGGGCGAAGGCCTCTGCCGAGACGACGATGCAAGGGTCGCTGGAGCCGATCGTCTGCGGATCGCCTGCACGCGCCAGGCGCATGACCTCTGAAAGGCGTGCCTTCGCCTGCTGCACCGACCACATCGCGCCGACTCGTTATCTAGTCCAATGTGTCCAGATTGATTGCCGTCGCAATCCGACGACGCAATAGGGGCCGAAACTCCGGTTTCGATTGCATAGGTTCGTCCTGCGGCCGCCATGGTACGATCCGGGGCGCGATCATCGATCTAGTCAGCGACCTTCACCACCCGGCCGCTGTTGCAGCTTTGGTTGTCCGTGGATGTCTCGGTTTCAGGCGCGGCCTGGATCAAGCTCTTGAAATCAGGCGCCTGCGAAATCTCGCCTTTCAGCCCGATCCACAGCTCGCCGATGATGTTCTCGCCGCCCACCCGCGAGCACCGCACCAGCACACGGTCCCCCGCCCCATCGCCGAACGCCTCGTCGAACGCGGCTTCGATCTCGTCGCGCGTGACGACCTCCCCGAGCTTGGCCTCGAACAGCGCCTGGACGGGCGACGCATTCAGCTGCTCAAGCAGCGCCATCGTCTCGCCGAAATATTCGTCCGGGTCGGCGTCGCGGTCGGCGCCGCTCTTGTCGTCCTCGTAGCAGGCGCCGTGCTTCGGCCATTCGTGGAGGTGGAGGCCGGATTGCACGCCGGGCATGGCCACGGTCAGCTTCTCCAGAACCGCATCGGAAATGTCGATGCTGGCATCGCGGTCCTGGCTGCCCCGGCAGCTGACCGGCGCGCCGCGCCCGCAATAGCAGGGGAAGATCTGCGGGTCGTCGAGATCATCCGGCCACAGGCCATGGATGGCGAAATGCGTGGCGTCAAAACGGTCCGTCGTCTGCGACTGGCACTCAAGCTTGCCGCGCCCTGAGGCGGTCACGCAGAAGCCCGGCTGCCAGCTCGCGGCGAGCACCAATTCGATGCTGTCGGCCGCGACGACCGCGCCGCCGCTACCACCGCGACCGCCAGAATCGCCGTCGCCTTGGGCGCCCGGGTCGTCGCTCATGACCAGGTCATCCCGGGGTGCGAACGCGCCGCAGCCCATTGCCACCCACCGCTCCTGTGGCGCCGGCGCGCCGGGAACCTTGA
>JACCSN010000041.1 GCA_013812985.1 Hyphomicrobiales bacterium
CTCCATCACCTCCTCGCCGGAAACGATTCCGATCCCGAGCTCGCCTAGCGCCGCGACGCCATCCGGGTTGATCTTGTCCACCGCCAGCCGGCGATTCCCGCCGCCATATGACGCCACGAGGTCGGCAATCTCCGCCGCCCAGCGCCCCGCCCGCTCACGCGCATGGTTTCCCGCCTCGTAATAGAACCAGGCCTTGCCGTGGCGGATCTCGTCGACGGTGTCGATATGCAGCGACAGGTGCTCGCAATGGTGAAAATCCCACAGGATCACCGGGCCTTCGGTCGCCACAAAAGCGTAGCGCACCGGATTGTGGGTGCACCAGAGCTGCATGTCCGTAGAGTCTGTCGCGTAGCGGACGTTGAGCGGGTCGTAGACGACGATGCCGGCGAGGTCGTGCTTTCGCAGCTCGGCGCGGATGCGGGTCAGCCGATAACGCCGGGCTTGCGCCATGTCCGGCGCGGCGAGCCCCAAGGCCGCCCATTCCCGCTCGGCGAGCTCGCCATAGCCGATTACATGCTGGTTCAAGCCCGCCGCCTTCTCCGCCGCGAAGCGCTCCAGCTCGGCGTAGGAGGCCCTTGATCCGGGATGCTCGGGCATCTCGAACGGCCGGATCTTTCGGCGCTTGCCGGCAAAGGGGGAGGAGGGAGGGATGGAGAGGTTCATCGTGCGTCGTCACCTGATCGTCGGAACGCGCGCTCGCGCCGCGGCTGGCATTGGGATGTCGGGATTGCGGAGCGCAGGCAAGGGCTTTCTCCGCAGGTGGCCCGCGCCGGCGAACCTTCTCCCCTCCAACTCGGGCTCGCCCGAGTTGGATACTGCCGAGCCGAAGTCGGGCAGGCCCGATTCGGGCGGGAGAAGGTGTCCGCGGAGCGGACGGATGAGGGATGTCGCGAAGCGATTGAAGCCGTGCGCGACCGGTCCCCCTCCCTCTTGTGGGGAGGGGTTAGGGGCGGGGTGATGCCGAACCCGACGCCCGCGACCATCCGCATCGCCGCAGCGTCCGTCATCACCCCTCACCCAGCCTCTCCCCACGAGGGGGAGAGGGGCGGGCCGCGTATTTAGCGGCAAGCTGACATGTCGCCTGAGCCCGCGCCTTGCTGGACAGCCGCCGACGCCCCGGTCTAAATGCCGGCAAAGCACGGCCGCGCTCGCGTGGGCCGCCCGATCAGGTTCTCATGGCCAGCGTCAACGATATCCGCACCCAGTTCCTGGATTATTTCGCCGCGGAGGGCCATGAGCGCGTGGCGTCCAGCCCGCTCGTGCCGCGCAACGATCCGACGCTGATGTTCGTCAATGCCGGCATGGTGCAGTTCAAGGATATTTTCACCGGCAAGGCCAAGGCGCCATACGCTCGCGCGGCGACCTCGCAAAAATGCGTGCGCGCCGGTGGCAAGCACAACGACCTCGACAATGTCGGTTATACGGCGCGCCACCACACCTTCTTCGAGATGCTCGGCAACTTTTCCTTCGGCGACTACTTCAAGGATCGCGCCATCGAGCTGGCCTGGAAGCTGATCACGAAGGAATTCGGCCTGTCGCGGGAAAGGCTCCTGGTCACGGTCTTCGCGGAAGACGACGAGGCCTTCGGACTTTGGCGGAAGATCGCCGGGCTCCCCGAGCAAAAGATCATCCGCATCGCGACGAGCGATAATTTCTGGGCCATGGGCGATACCGGCCCGTGCGGCCCGTGCTCGGAAATCTTTTACGATCACGGCGAGGGCATCCCCGGCGGGCCGCCCGGCTCGGCCGACGAGGACGGCGACCGCTTCATCGAGATCTGGAACCTCGTCTTCATGCAATACGAGCAGCTCGCGCCGGACGAGCGCGTCAGCCTGCCGCGCCCGTCCATCGACACCGGCATGGGGCTGGAGCGGATCGCGGCCGTGCTCCAGGGCGTCCACGACAATTACGACATCGACCTGTTCCGCACGCTGATCGCCGCCATCGAGGACCACGTCGGCTCCCCGTCGAGCGCCGTGAACGCGGCGAGCCCGCGCGTCATCGCCGATCACCTGCGCGCCATGAGCTTCCTCATCGCCGACGGCGTGCTACCGTCCAATGAAGGGCGCGGCTATGTGCTGCGCCGCATCATGCGCCGTGCCATGCGCCACGCTTATCTCCTCGGCGCGAGCGACCCGGCGATCTACAAGCTCGTCCCGGTGCTCGTTCGCGAGATGGGCCAGGCCTATCCGGAGCTCTCGCGCGCCGAAGGGCTGATTGCGGAAACGGTCCGCCTGGAGGAATCGCGCTTCCGCACCACGCTCGCCCGCGGCCTGTCGCTGCTCGAGGAGGCGACCGGGGCGCTTGGGTCCGGCGACATCCTCGACGGCGAGACCGCTTTCAAGCTCTACGACACGTACGGTTTTCCTCTCGACCTGACCCAGGACGCCCTGAAGCCGCGCGGCATTGGCGTCGACCTCGCCGGCTTCACCGATTCCATGGAACGGCAGCGCGCCGAGGCGCGCGCCTCATGGGCCGGCTCGGGCGACGCGGCGACGGAAAGCGTGTGGTTGACGCTCCGCGACCGGCTCGGGGCGACCGAATTCCTCGGCTATCAGACGGAGGCGGCGGAGGCAGCCGTGCTGGCGCTGGTGAAGGACGGTGCGGAGCTCCCGGCGCTCGGCGAGGGCGAGAGCGGCGCGATCGTGGTGAACCAGACGCCGTTCTATGGCGAGGCGGGAGGTCAGGTCGGCGACACCGGCCTGATCGAGGCGGAGAACGGCGCACGTTTCCGTGTCGCCGACACGCATCGCAAGGCCGACGGGCTTTTCGTCCATCTCGGCCAGGTGGAGGGCGGGCGGTTCCAGCCGGGCGACGCCGTTCGCCTCACCGTTGATGCCGGGCGGCGGACGGCAATCCGGAAAAATCATTCGGCGACGCACCTCCTGCACGAGGCGCTGCGCGAAACGCTCGGCCGCCACGTGGCGCAGAAGGGCTCGCTGGTCGCGCCGGAGCGGCTGCGCTTCGATTTCTCCCATCCCAAGCCCGTCTCCGAGGTGGAGATCGCCGCGGTCGAGGAGCTGGCCAACGCCATCGTGCTCCAGGACTCCGCTGTCGAGACACGGCTGATGGACCGCGACAGCGCCATCGCCACCGGCGCGATGGCCCTGTTCGGCGAGAAATATGGCGACGAGGTTCGCGTCGTCTCGATGGGAACCGCGCTGGAAGGCGACAAGGCCGGCAAGACCTATTCGGTCGAGCTTTGCGGCGGCACGCATGTCGGCCGCACCGGCGAGATCGGCATTGTGGCGGTGGTGGCCGAAAACGCCGTCTCCGCCGGTGTCCGCAGGCTGGAAGCGCTCACCGGAACCGCCGCGCGC
>JACCSN010000042.1 GCA_013812985.1 Hyphomicrobiales bacterium
GGGCATGAAGGTCGCGCGCATCCCGTGGCGCTCGGCCAGCGCGCGGATCATGAACTTGAAGAACGAATGCTTGTCGGCGGTGGCGAGCGCGTCGTCGAAGTCCCAGTTCATCTCGAACTGGCCGTTCGCGTCCTCGTGGTCGTTCTGGTAGGGGCCCCAGCCGAGCGCCAGCATGTGGTCGCAGATCTCGGCGATTACGTCGAAGCGGCGCATCAGGGCCTGCTGGTCGTAGCAGGGCTTTGACGCATTGTCGTATTCGTCCGAGATCGCCTGGCCGTCCTTGGTGGTCAGGAAGAATTCCGGCTCAACGCCCGATTTCATCCTGAGTCCGTGCTCGGCGGCCGCCGCGACGACCTTCTTCAAGACCACGCGCGGCGCCTGCTCGACCGGCTTGCCGTCCATCACGGCGTCGGCCGCCACCCAGGCGACATCCGGCTTCCACGGCAGCTGGATGACCGACGCCGGGTCGGGCATGGCGAACAGGTCGGGATGCGCCGGGGTCATGTCGAGCCAGGTCGCGAAGCCGGCGAAGCCCGCGCCGTCCTTCTGCATGTCGGCGATGGCCTGCGCCGGCACCAGCTTGGCGCGCTGGCCGCCGAACAAATCGGTGAAGGAGATCATGAAGTAGCGGATGCCGCGCTCCTTCGCGACATCGGCGAGATCCTGAGCCATCGTTCCTTGTCCCCCTCACAATCTCAACAAATCGCGGTTGTCATCCCGGTTTGGCGCGCAAGCGACAAGACCGGGACCCATAACCGCCAGAGCACGCCGAATTCGCTCCGTCGTGAGACAATCTCCGAAGCCGGCGTTATGGGTCCCGGACAGCGCCGCTGCGCGACGCTTCCGGGATGACAATCGGAAACGCGGATTGCTCGCCATCAAAACGCGCCCTGCCCCGGCACCCAGCTCGTGCCGGCGAGCGGCACGCGGGCCATGGCGGCGGCCTCGATGGTGAGCGCACAAAGATCCTCCGGCTCCAGGTATGCACGTGGTTCTTGCCGCAGGCGCGGGCGATCGTCTGCGCTTCGAGCGTCATCACCTTCAGGTAATTGGCAAGCCGGCGGCCGGCGCGCACCGGATCCAGGCGTTTGGCGAGATCCGGGTCCTGCGTGGTGATGCCGGCCGGGTCGCGGCCCTCGTGCCAGTCGTCATAGGCGCCCGCCGTTGTGCCGAGCTTCTGGTATTCCTCCTCCAGCGCCGGGTCGTTGTCGCCGATCGCCACCAGCGCCGCCGAGCCGATAGAGACCGCGTCCGCGCCGAGCGCCAGCGCCTTGGCCACATCGGCGCCATTGCGGATGCCGCCTGAAACGATAAGCTGCACCCTGCGGTGCTGGCCGAGGTCGCGCAGCGCCTGCACCGCCGGGCGGATGCAGGCGAGCGTCGGCTGGCCGACATGCTCGATGAAGACCTCCTGGGTCGCCGCCGTGCCACCCTGCATGCCATCGACGACCACGACGTCCGCGCCGGCCTTCACCGCCAGCGCCACGTCGTAATAGGGCCGCGCGCCGCCGACCTTCACGTAGATCGGCTTCTCCCAGTCGGTGATCTCGCGCAGCTCATGGATCTTGATCTCCAGGTCGTCCGGACCGGTCCAGTCCGGGTGGCGCGAGGCCGAGCGCTGGTCGATGCCCTTCGGAAGCGTGCGCATCTCCGCCACCCGGTCGGAGATCTTCTGGCCCAAGAGCATGCCGCCGCCGCCGGGCTTGGCGCCCTGGCCGACGACGACCTCGATGGCGTCGGCCTTGCGGAGATCGTCCGGGTTCATGCCGTAGCGCGACGGCAGGTATTGATAGACCAGAATCTTGGAATGCCCGCGCTCCTCCGGCGTCATGCCGCCGTCGCCGGTCGTAGTCGAGGTGCCGGCCAGCGTCGCCCCGTTGCCCAGCGCTTCCTTGGCCTGCGCGGAAAGCGAGCCGAAGCTCATGCCGGCGATAGTGATCGGGATTTTGAGCTCGATCGGCTTCTTGGCGTGCCGCGCGCCCAGCACGACATCCGTCCCGCAGCGCTCGCGATAGCCCTCCAGCGGATAGCGCGACATCGACGCGCCGAGGAACAGGAGGTCGTCGAAATGCGGCAGCTTGCGCTTCGCGCCGCCGCCGCGGATGTCATAGATCCCGGTGATCGCGGCGCGGCGGATCTCCGACAATGTGTAATCGTCGAAGGTGGCCGATTTGCGCGGCGTGGTTGGCGGGTTCTGGTAGGTCATGCCGCTCCCTTGATTCCCCCTCCCCCTTTGCGGGGGAGGGTCGGGGAGAGGGGAAGGAAACTGCCACAGCCGGCATCTTTCCCCATCCCCTGGCCCCTCCCCGCAAGGGGGAGGGGGAGGTTGATCTCAATAAGCATCGGCGTTGTCGATGTTGAAATTGTAGAGCTTTCGCGCCGAGCCGTAGCGGCGGAACTCCGTCGTCGCCACCCCATTGATGCCCGCATCGTCAAGCCGCTGCCGGAGCCATTCGTGGTGCTCCGGCCGCATCTCCTTCTCGATGCAGTCGGCGCCGAGGCTCTTCACCTCGCCGCGCACGAACAGCCGGGCCTCGTAGATGGAATCGCCCAGTGCATCGCCGGCGTCGCCGAGCACGACGAGATTGCCGGATTGCGCCATGAAGGCGGACATGTGGCCGATGGAGCCACGCACCACGATGTCGATCCCCTTCATGGAGATGCCGCAGCGCGACGAGGCGTTGCCCTCGATGACGAGCAGCCCGCCGCGCCCCGTCGCCCCGGCATATTGGCTGGCGTCGCCCTTCACCACGACGGCGCCCGACATCATGTTTTCCGCCACGCCCGGCCCGGCGCTACCGTCCACCACGATCGTCGCCAGCTTGTTCATGCCGCCGCAATAATAGCCGACGCTGCCCTTGATCTCGACGCGGATCGGGGCGTCGACGCCGACCGCCACCGCATGATGCCCCTTCGGGTTGAGGACCAGCCAGTCGGTCTCGTTCGTGCCTTCCCTCAGCTGGTGCAGCGCTTGATTGAATTCCCGGAGCGACGTCTCGCCGAGATCGACCGTCGGCATCTGGCTCAGTGCTCCCAGAAATAGACGGTCGCCGGCTCCGGCTCCCAGACGCGCGCGGCCTCGATGCCGGGCAGCTTGGTGAGCGCCCGGTATTCGGAGCCGAACGCCACATACTGGTCGGTCTCGGCGAGCACGGCGGGCTTGCAGGCGATCGGGTCGCGCAGCACGCCAAA
>JACCSN010000067.1 GCA_013812985.1 Hyphomicrobiales bacterium
ACGCTTTTCGCCGCGGCTTCGTCCGGTTCCGGCGCCGGTTCGGCGGCGATGATCTCTGGGAGAGCGGCATCGTCGCCTGCCGCCAGCAGGATCGGACCGGCGGACTTGCCGACCAGCCGTTCGGCAATGTCGGGGCCGGCGGGCGTCGGCGTCTCGTCCTGCAGCGCAAACAGCGCCGGCGCCTCGGCAGGATCGAAGGTTTCGCGTGTCTCGGCTTGCGGCGGCAATCCCGCAAGCTCGCCGTCGCCGTCCGGATGGTTGCCGGGTTCGGGAGAGGCGACCGGCTCCTCGGGGCCATGCAAGGCCACCCCCATCATGGAAGCGGCGCGAACGACCGCCTTGCCGATCAACTCCGACGACATGCCGAGGCCCGGATACCGCGCGGCCAATGTCTCGCCCTCGACGGTGGCGTCGACCGCCTCGCCATTACGGGCCCGCGAGACAAGCTGCGCGATATCGACCGAAAGCTCCGCGCTGGACACGTCTCTGAACTCCTACGCTATGATACTCGCCAGTCGCCGGATACGCCGACGGCTGGTTCCTGGCCGTTTCGCGCGGGAACTGGGCGAAACGGTGACCCTGCGCGGGGCAAGAGGCCGGCCGCCGACCGCGATTGCATCCTGTGGCCCCGACCGCGTCAGGGCTGCGGCGCGGCCGCTCGGCGCAAGATGCGTTCGCCCCGGAAGGTGGTGCCGGTCAAGGTCAGCGCGCCGGCATCGATCCGCGCCTCGTAAAGCTCGGCCCCGACGGCGAAGACCACCTCGTCATCGGTGACTTCCCTGACCAGGAAGCGCTGCCACTGAAAGGGCCGGGCCGGGTCGAGGCTTGCCTGCGCCCGGCGGCTGTCGACCTTGAGGACGAAGCCGTCGCCTCGCCACTCGCCGTCGAGCTCGGTCGCCGCGTCGATGAAAGGCGAGGCCGCGGCCCAGGGCAGGGCGGCAAGCATGAAGGCGGCGATCAACGCGGAACGGCTCGGCATTCTGTCTCAGGCTCGAAACGCGACTTCCACAGATTTCGTTCTGTCAATCGCTAACCTCCGCGGCCGCTCTGTGCTAGAGCAAAATTTCAAGGCCGGTTTAAGGAGAGGCGAGCGACAGGAGAAACGTTCAGCGAGCGGCGAAGGCGGCCTTGCGCTCCTCCCGAATCGATGTTCGTGTTGCGTGAGTCCGGGCTAGGCGGGCTTTTCCATCGGCGCATTTTGGTGTGAGTTTCACAGGGGAGATACGATCATGGCCACTCTCAACCTCGGCATCGAGATCCGGGATTTCGACCTGGAGCGCATGGGCTTCTCGCTGTCCGTGCTGGACGAAAGCAAGAAGCGTCAGGCGTCCGAGGCATACCTGCGCATGACCTTGCCGGAGCTGAACGCGTTCCTGAACGCGCTGAGACATTCGGGGCAAGAGGTCGAGCTCACCACCTACGATTCCAGCGGGGTGAACAAGCTGCCGCCGCTGAAAGGTTTGGGCGGCCGCGAAGTCGAGCCGGAGCGCGGCCGCGGCGACAAGCGCATGGCGGCGGAATAGACGCGGGTCCTCACCCCTCCCCCGCAAGGGGAAGGGGTGCGACCCGCGTGATTAGTTCGTGGTTTCGTCCCGCGTGCGGTCTTGCCGCTCGCCCGGACGCATCCAGCGGGAGGCCTGGACGGAGATGTCCAGCATCCTGCCGCTGGCGTCCAGCCAAGCCTGCATCGCTTGGCCAACATAGCGCGTCTGCGCCTCCATCACGGCGAAAGGCGTGAAGGCCTGCAGCAGATCGCGTGACGAGCGGCCGCGGGTCTCGGCGGTCCTGCTCATCCATTCCAGCCAGGCCTCGCGGGTCTCGACCGCCGCATCGACCGCGACAGGCGGCATGCTGGCCAGCGCCTGGAGGCGGTTCATCGCCGGTCTTGACGTTCCCGAATAATTCTGGACCGCATTGGCCACCAAGGCGCCGCTCTGCTCGACGGCGTCGCCGACCATGTCGGCCATCTGTCGCGAGGCCTGAACGGTTGCTTCCACGCCGACATGGGCCGCCCGCGCGCCGGCCATGGCGATGGACTCGCCGCCGCGCAGGAAGGTCTCGCCTGTTTCCGCCATTGCCTCGGCGGCTTCGCGTGTCCGGCGCTCGTCAGCCTCGGTTTCCGCCTGCGCGCGTTTGGTCTCTTCGCGCACACGGCGCTGCTCGGCCCGAACCTCCGCCTGCTGGCGCTTGGCTTCCTCCTGGGCCCGGCGCTCCTTGGCTTCCGCCCGGGCCTTGGCTTCGGCCTGCCGACGCTTGGCGTCCTCGCGAGCCTGGCGCTCGGTGGCCTTGGCTTCGGCCTCGCGGCGTTCCGTCGCTTCGCGCGCCCGGCGCTGCTCGGCCCGAACCTCCGCCTGCTGGCGCTTGGCTTCCTCCTGGGCGCGGCGCTCCTTGGTTTCCGCTCGGGCCTTGGCTTCGGCCTCGCGGCGCTCCACCTCGTCGCGCTCGCGCTTCGCCGAAGCTCGCCGCTCATCGGCCTCGCGGCGGCGCTCGTCCTCGACCGCCGTTTTCTCGTCGGCGATCTTCTGGGTGATCGCGTTCGTCTCCTCGGTGCTGAGCGCCGCCTTCACCGCGGGAAGGAGCTCCTTCTTCTCGTCGCGGACATGCTGCTGAAAAAGCGTCCGGAGCTCGTCGAGCTTGGCGATGAACTCCTCGCCTTCCCTTGGCATGCCGTCGAGCTCGGCCATCAAGGCGCGCGCCTGCTTGTTGCCGTTGACCGCGGCGTGGACAAGCTCCTTCGTCCCGTCATGCTTCTTCAGCGCCGGGAAGAGGTGCTCCTCTTCCAGCCGGGAGTGCAACTCCAACTCGGCCTTCAGCTCGGCGAACAAGCTGTCCCTTGTCTTCACCGCTCCGGCGGAGGTCGCGGCGAGCTTAGCGAAAAGCTCGTTGGCGTTTGCCGGACTGTTTTGAATAAGCTGGGTGATCGTCACAGAATGATTCTCCATATTGCCGCATCGCACTGCTATGGTGCACTGCACAAAAAAGAACAAGCGGCTACTGGCAAAGAGGTTCCCTCCGAACAGGAATCTTTTTCGCCGCGGGCGCTGGTGCGCGAGCGGAAGGTTTTCCTGTTCGACGATCCGCTGTCGAACCTCGACGCAAACTCCGCGTCGACATGTGCACCGAGATCAAGCAGCTGCATCTCAACCTCGGCACGACGATCGTCTACGTCACCCACGATCAGGTGGAAGCGATGACGCTGGCGACGGTGATCGCGGTCTTGCGCGACGGGTCGATCCAGCAACTCGGCACGCCGGGGAAGTTTTATAACCGGCCGACCAACATCTTCGTCGCCGATTTCATGGGCTCGCCGTCGATGAACCTGGTTCCCGTCGAGGACGCCACGAACGGCGGCGCTTCGGTGTCGCTCGCCCGGCCGGGCGCGAACCGGTGATGCTGCCGGTAGCGAATTCCAGCGCGGCGCTCCGCGCAAAAGCCGGGCGGAACGTCATCCTCGGCATCCGGCCGGAAGCGGTGACGGATGTGGACGGCGCCGACCGGCATGCCCGGAACGTCGTGCAGGTGCCGGCGATTGCGGAGGTCGTGGAGCCCGCCGGTTCGCAAGCCTATGTGATCTCGCGCCTCGGCGGGCGGGATTTCGTGGCGCGCATGCGCTCCGACGCCACCGTTCAGCCGAAGAGCGAGACGATCTTCGCCTTCAACATGGACCGGGCGAGTTTTTCGACCCGGACACGGAGCTCAGGATCGAGTAAGCCGTCGTTCGGGGTTGCCGCGACCCTTCCCCTTAGTGGTAAGCTGCTCACGGGCGCCGACCGCGACGCGTCGAGCGAGCCGGCGACGGGGGGTTGCTGGAATGAACCTGGTACCCGGTTCGGAGCGCATATTCGCGGACGGCGAAACGAACCCGGTCGAAGGCCGCGTCCGCTGGGCGCCCGCCAAGTCGCTGTGGATCGGAAGCGTGACGCTGGCGGCGGTCGTGCTCGGGCCGGCATTCTTCACCTGGGACGCCTTTCTCCTTTTCATCGTCACCAGCGGCGTGACCCTCTGCTTCGGCCATTCCGTCGGTATGCATCGCCGGCTGATCCACGCAAGCTTCGACTGCCCGCTATGGCTGGAACGCTTCTGCGTCTATCTCGGGACGCTGGTCGGGATGGCCGGTCCGATCGGCATGGTCCGCATCCATGATCTGCGCGACTGGGCGCAGCGGCAGCCGGCGTGCCACGATTATTCCCGCCATAATGCCGGCTTCTGGCGCGACGGATGGTGGCAGCTTCACTGCCGGCTCGTGTTGAAGCATCCGCCGCGGTTCCAGCCGGAGCCGCGCATCGCCGGCGACCGCTTCTACGCCTTCGTGGAGAAAACGTGGATGTGGCAACAATTGCCTTGGGCCGCGATATTCTTCGCGCTCGGCGGCTGGAGCTGGGTTGTGTGGGGGATATTCGTCCGCGTCAGCGTCTGCGTCACGGGCCATTGGCTGATCGGGCATTTCGCGCATCGGCAGGGTGGACAGAGCTGGGTCATCGATGGCGCCGCCGCGCAAGGCTACAACGTCGCGGCCGCCGGTTTCGTCAGCATGGGCGAGAGCTGGCACAACAATCACCATGCCTTCCCGGGCTCGGCCAGGATGGGGCTCCTGCCGGGGCAGGTCGATCTCGGCTGGTGGCTGATCAGAACCTTCAAGGCGCTCGATTTGGCCACCAACATCAAGACGCCCGAGAACCTGCCGATGCGGCGCGGGCTCCGGAGCGTGACGCATGCGGGCGGCGGGCGGTCAGCCGTCGCAGGCCTGCAGGCCTGAACGCGGATGGTGTTCTCGTTCGAGGGTAGGGTTGTGCGCGTTCCGTATGCGCTCGGCTCTCTTGCGGCGTTCTTCAGCCAGCATGTCTTCCTGCTCGCCGCTTTCGAGACGCAGGGCATTCCGCTTCATCCGGACTGGCAGTTCTCCCTCGTGCCGCTCCGCTCGCTGGCGACACACGGGCAAGCGTCGGGCCTCCTGCTCTTAGGCTTCGCGTATCTGCTCGCCGTGGCCTGGCTCCTCGCCGCGCTCGCTTTTCGCCGCGCGGCTGACGCGCGGATCAATGCGTGGGTGGCCATCGCCGCGATCGTGCCGGTGGCCCAGATCGCGGTGATCGCGCTGCTGAGTGTCGTCCCTTCGCGCGTATCGGAGGCTGCCAGCGAAGCCGCGCCTGCAACCGGCGCAAGCAATGCAAGGTTGAGCGCAGCCGTTCACGGGCTGGTCGCCGGCACGGGGCTGACGCTCCTTGCCGTTGCGGTCGGAACGCTTGTTTTCGGCGTCTACGGGTTCGGGCTTTTCGTGGTCTCGCCCCTGGTCGTCGGCGCGATGACGGCTTTTTTCGCCAACCGGAACGGTGACCTGGGAGGCGGCCGTACCGCCAAGCTCGTGGCGCTCGCCACCGCGCTTGGCGGCATCAGCCTGGTGCTGACGGCGGTCGAGGGCGTCGTCTGTATCGTGCTAGCCTCACCTCTCGGGCTTGGCGCAGCGCTGGTCGGCGGCCTGCTCGGGCGCGCTGTCGCGCTTGCCGGCAAGCGGCCGGCCAAGCAGATGCTGCCGGCCGTCGGGCTGCTGCCCGTCGTCTTCGCCCTGGAAAGCGTCCTGCCCGCTACGACCACCTTCGACACGCATCAGACCGTCGTCGTCGATGCGTCGCCGGCGGTCGTGTGGCAGTCAATCCTGCGCATGGACCTGACCGACGAGCCGCCTGGCCTTCCTTTCCAGCTCGGCGTCGCCTATCCGCTGCGCGGCGATGTCGCGGGCGAGGGGGTCGGGGCGCTCCGGCGCGGCGAGTTCTCGACCGGGACGGCGGTCGAGCGCGTCACCGAATGGGTGCCGGAGCACAAGCTAGCCTTCGTTGTCGTCAGCGACATACCGGCCTTGCGCGAGCTCAGCCCCTACGAGCACGTGCATGCCCCGCACGCGATCGGCTATTTCAGCACGACCTACACGAGCTTCGAGCTGGTGGACCGCGGCGCGGGCCGCACCGAAGTGATTGAGCGGAGCGCGCATAGGCTCGACCTCGATCCCGTGCTCTACTGGCTGCCGATGGCGCGCTGGATCGTCCACCAGAACAACCGGCGCGTCCTCGCTCACGTCAAGCGGCAGGCAGAGCGGAGCTTTCGGCCGGAGAGTTGACCAGGCGCTCGACGCCGCGAGAGACGTGGAAGGATCACGATGAGCGACATGGGGCGCGAGCCGACCGAGACGCGGCCTTGGGGCTCGTTTTATGTCTTGGACGAGGGAGCCGGCTTCAAGGTGAAGCGCATCGTCGTGACGCCCGGCGGTCGGCTGTCGCTGCAGAGCCACAAGCACCGGGCGGAGCACTGGACCGTGGTGTCGGGCGAGGCGACGGTGACGGTCGGCGAGCGGGTGGAGACGCTCCGGCGCGGCGCATCGGTCGACATCGGCCAGGGCGACAGGCACCGGCTGGAGAATTTCGGCGAGGGTGACGTGGAGCTGATCGAGGTGCAGTTCGGCGACTATCTCGGCGAGGACGACATCACCCGCTACGACGACGTCTATCAGCGCGGCTGAGCTGCTCCTGTGAGGAGAGGCGACTCACCCCGCCGAAGAATGTTGCGCTGCACCCTTCCCCTTTGGCCGCGCTTGCATAATAGTCCGCCGCCAAGGCGCGGGGTGAGACATGGGCGACAAACTGACGAGCGTGGGGGTGATCGGGGCCGGGCAGATGGGGAACGGCATCGCCCATGTCGCCGCGTTGGCCGGCTACCGGGTGCTCCTGAACGACGTGTCGGCGGAAAAGGTCCAGGCCGGCCTCGCAACGATCGACGGCAACCTCGCCCGCCAGGTGGCTTCCGGCCGCATCGAGGAGGCAGAGCGCAAGGCGGCGATGGGGCGGATCGCACCGGCGGCCTCGCTGGAGGCGCTCGGCGATGTCGATCTGGCGATCGAATCGGTCATCGAGAACGAGACGGTGAAGCGAAAGATCTTCGCCGAGCTCTGCCCGCATCTCAGGCCCGAGGCGTTCCTCGCCACCAACACCTCCTCCTTCTCGATCACCCGGCTCGCCGCCGCCACCGACCGGCCGGAGCGCTTCATCGGCATGCATTTCATGAACCCGGTGCCGCGCATGGAGCTGGTCGAGCTGG
The DNA here is from genome assembly GCA_013812985.1 of Hyphomicrobiales bacterium. Next base: position 7,084 of record JACCSN010000067.1, read on the forward strand.
TGCGCGGCATCGCCACCGGCGACGAGACGTTCGAGGCGGCCAAGGCTTTCGTGGCTAAGCTCGGCAAGCAGGCGGCGGTGGCGGAGGATTTTCCGGCCTTCACGGTGAACCGCATCCTCTTGCCGATGATCAACGAGGCCATCTACACGCTCTATGAAGGCGTCGGAACGGTGGAGGGGATCGACACCGCCATGCGGCTTGGCGCCAACCACCCGATGGGGCCGCTGCAGCTGGCCGACTTCATCGGCCTCGACACCTGCCTGTCGATCATGCAGGTGCTGCATGACGGGCTCGCCGACAGCAAATACCGGCCATGCCCATTGCTGG
>JACCSN010000072.1 GCA_013812985.1 Hyphomicrobiales bacterium
CCATGACGTCGGCCGAGGTGTAGACCACGTCGATGTTGCCGCCCGTCGACTGTATGATCTGCTCCATCACCTGCTGCGCGGTCGCCTGATCGAAATTGGCCGATTGCTGCGCGACCATTTTAAGGCCGGGCGCGCCGGCAATGGCGTCGTTGAATCCCTTTGAGCGCTCGATGGAGGCGGAGGCGCCCGGCGTGCCGGTCAGCTCGACGATCTGCGCGGCGCCGCCGGTCTGTTTGATCACCCAATCGGCCGCCATCTCGCCCTGCTTGATGAAGTTGGACGACATGACGGTGACATAGTCCTCGCCGGCGACGCCGTTGGCGCTGCGGTCGACAAGGAAGACGGGGACGCTCTTGTCCTTGGCGGCGGCGAGGGCCGGCGCCGAGGCCTCGAATTCGCGCGGCGGCAGCGCCAGGATGTCGATTCCCTTGGAGAGCAGGTCCTCGACGTCGTTGAGCTGCTTCGCCGTGTCGTCATTGGCGTCGGTCTGGACCAGGTCGTAGCCCCGCGCCTCGGCTTCCTTGACGATGCTTTCCGTCTCCGTGAGCCGAAACGCGTTGTTGTTGCTGATCTGCGACCAGCCGACGGTGTAGCGGTCTTTCTTATCAATAGGCGGACAGCTGGCGGCTGTTTGGGCCTGCGCAGCTGCTGCGCCGCAAATCCCTGCGATGAGCGCGAGGCTCGCCACCGCGCGGGGAAATCGCCCGCCGCGGCCGGCTCGACGATCGATCCTGATGTCAGTCATCACATCCACCCTCCCTTATTCTAGAGCATTGCCGACCTTTGGCCCTTCCGTGGAGGCGTTCTTCTGATCGGGCCGGCAAGCCTTTCATGTTCCAGGTCGAGGGTCAATCGATCCCTGGCGCCTTTTGGGATGTTTTGGTCATTCGAGGGCCGCCTCAACCTCTCGGCTGTTCCCGTGACAAGTCGCACCGCGTCCACCACACGGTGAAACAGGCCGTGGCGTCGAGCCGATTCCATAAGCCAGCATTACACGTCAAATAATTCCGCTTTCGCCGGTGCGGCGGGCCTGCTTAAATCAGTCGGCCATCCGGCCAGAACATCGCACCGGGGCTGGCGCCCGTATTAACTCCGCTTCGTAAGCGGCTCGCCAAGGGCCTGATCGCGGATGAGTCGTAAGGGAGGACAGAAAATGCAGAACATCCGACATGTGCTCAGCGCAATTGCGTTGGGCTTTGCGTTGACGGCCGCGGCGGTGGCGAGCGCTGAGGCGCAAGCCCTGTCGACGCTCGACCGGATTTTGCAGGAGAAGACGATCCGGATCACCGCCGAGGTTACCTCGCCGCCCTTTGGCATTCTCGACGAAAACGGCGAGCCGGCCGGCTCGGAAATATCCACGGCGCGTCAGCTGGCCCAGGATTTAGGGGTCGAGCTGGAGCTGGTGCAGGTCACGGGTCCGCAAAGAATCCCGGCGCTCTTGTCGGGTCGGGCAGACGTGGCGATCTCCTCCCTCAGCATGACAGTCGAGCGTGCCAAGACCGTTATGTTCGCCAATCCCCACGGGGCCTTGAGCATCGTGATAGCCGCGCCCGCGGACGTCGCGATCGCCACCGCCGCGGAGATGGCGGGGAAACGGATCGGACTCACGCGAGCGACGCTCGAAGAGGCGGAGGTGCCAAAGATCGCCCCAGCAGACGCGGAGCTCGTTTATTTCGACGACATCGCAGCGACGATCCAAGCCCTCCTTTCCGGTCAGGTCGACGCGGTTGGAATGTCCGCCTTCGCGGCCAAATCCATAGCGGATCGCAACCCCGACAGACAGATCGAGCCGAAGTTCACGGTCAGAACCGCGTATTATGCGGCGGCCGTGCGTCCGGGCGATCATGATCTCCTCCGCTTTCTCAACACCTGGGTGTTTCTGCGCACCGAAGACGGAACGCTGGGCAGAATCTATCAAGAGAACACCCAAGTAGAACTTCCGCCTCTGCCAAATCTCTGACGAAATCGGCGCCGCGATTCCGCGGCGCCTTCCAATTTAGGGTCAGGGAAGCGTGGACTATGTCTTCCAATTCGGCATTGTCGCCGACCATCGGGCGGCGCTCGTCGATGGCGCTCTCGCCACGCTTAGATTGTCGATCGCCGCGATAGTTTGCGGGCTTGCAATCGCTGTTTCCGCCGCCTGCATAAGGAAAATTGGGCCCAAATTCGCCCGCTGGGTCGTGATTGTCTACGTTGAATATATTCGCAACACTCCACTTCTCGTGCAGCTCTTCATCATTTACTTTTCGCTGCCGGCCGTCGGGGTGCGATTCGATGCGAATGAGGCGGCGATTCTGGGCCTTTCCCTCAATCTTGGCGGCTATGCGACCGAGATTATCCGGGCGGGCCTCGATTCCATACCGAAGGGGCAGATCGAGGCCGGTCGAGCCTTGGGGTTAACGCGCTTCCAGATCTTTCGGCTGGTGATGCTTTTCCCTGCACTAAGGACAGTCTACCCGGCGCTCGCCAGCCAATTTGTCATCCTGTTGCTTGGGTCGAGCATCGTCTCAGCGATCTCCGCGACAGAACTGACCGCCATCACGAACACGCTTCAGTCGACGACTTTTCGCGCGTTTGAGTTCTATTTCGTCGCGACCGGCATGTACCTGGCGATGGCGGTTGCGCTCCGTTCGGTTCTCGATGCCGTTCAATGGATCGTGTTTGTGCGCGGTCGGGCGTGGTGAGATCGAGAAGATGCGTTATTTCGGTTGGACGGAGTTCCTCTTCCTGCTCGGCAGCCTGCGATGGACCCTCCTGCTGTCGCTGATCGCTTTCCTGGGGGGCGGTATAGGCGGTAGCGTCATTGTGCTGCTCAGGACGTCGCCGATCGCGTTCCTACGCTGGTTCAGCAGTTTGTATATTCAGCTGTTCCAAGGAACGCCGCTGCTGATGCAGCTCTTCATCATCTATTATGGCCTTGTCGTTCTGCTGGATATCACGATTGACCCTTGGCCGGCGGTCGCTCTCGCATTTACCTGCTACTCTGCGGCCTTCCTCGGAGACATCTGGCGCGGATGTGTCCAAGCAATCCCAAGGCCACAGTGGGAAGCAGCCAATTGCCTCTCGCTCGGGCACACCGCCACCCTATGGCACGTTATTCTCCCCCAGGCGATGCGCATCGCAATCGCCCCGACGATCGGGTTTCTCGTTCAGCTCATCAAGGGCACCTCCGTCGCATCGATCATCGGTTTTGTTGAACTTACACGCGCTGGCCAACTCATGACGAACGTGACGTTTCAGCCAATGCTGATCTATCCCGTGGTGGCCATGCTCTACTTCCTGCTCTGCTGGCCCCTGTCGATGCTAAGCCGGTCTCTGGAGAAGCGGATCGATGTCACTCGTGGCGGTGCGGAAGGTCTCTAAGAACTTTGGGGCGCACATGGTTCTCGACGGCATCGATCTGGAGGTTGATGCCGGCGAGGTGGTGGCGATCATCGGCCGTAGCGGCTCGGGGAAAAGCACGCTTCTTCGCTGCATCAACGGGCTTGAGCCGGTCGACCGCGGCGAGATTCGGGTGAATGGCCGCCTCGTCACCCGGAGGAGAGCCGATTTGCGAAAACTCCACGGCGAGGTCGGGATCGTTTTCCAGAGCCTCAACCTCTTCCCGCATCTGAGCGTTGAGCGAAATATCACGCTCGGCCTCACCGTGGGCAAGAAGATTCCCCTTGCCGAGGCGAAGCGTCTCGCGCGCGCGACATTGGCGGAGGTGGATCTTCTCGACAAGATTGACGCTTATCCGGCCCATCTTTCGGGAGGTCAGCAGCAGCGTGTTGCGATCGCGCGCGCCCTGGCCATGCAACCAGCTTTGCTGCTATTCGACGAGATTACGTCGGCGCTGGATCCGGAAATGATATCGGAGGTGGTGCGCGTCCTCGAACGCTTGGCTCGTCTTGGAAAGACGATGATCATCGTAACGCACGAGATGGGGTTCGCGCGCTCCGCGGCCACAACCCTGGTGTTTATGCATCAAGGGCGCGTCTGGGAGCGCGGAATTCCAAGACAACTCCTGAACGCTCCGCGCACACCCGAGCTGGCTGCCTTTCTATCCGCGTTCATGCGAGCTGACCCGATGACAGGCGCCTGATGCAGCGCCAGCGTCGTGGGCGATGTGTTCGGGGCCGGCCTTAACCCCGGGTCGATCGCGGACTCCCACTATAATGCAGCGCCTCCAGGAACCGTCGGTCGTCCCGGCCCTGGTCGCCCCGCCGGAGCGCACCGCCCGAAACAGCTGGACGCCTCCAAGAACCTCGCGGATTTGACGCGGATGTGATTCTCTCGAGCGTGGCGGGTTGGGAGTGGGGCGATGCGCGATCAGGCAGGGTTCTTCGATGTTGACGAGCGTCTGAAGGAACTCACGGCCAAGGGTGACGCGCTCGAACGGCTGAATGCGATTGTCAACTTCGAGCGGCTTTGTCACGGCAACCTGGCCCGAGACATGTGGAAGCGTGCCGGGCACGGTCGGGATCATGCTGCCGTTGCGGCCTGCCAATCGGCATGGGCTTCGGCTCTGAATGTCCGCAGCGTGCGACGGGAGATCAGATGAGGCTGGACGTTGA
>JACCSN010000103.1 GCA_013812985.1 Hyphomicrobiales bacterium
CCGCTTTGGATCGCATACGTGACGCCGCAAGGCGGGATAAGAGCGTCCGGTTCACGGCGCTCCTGCACCATGTGACTATCGACCTTCTGCGCTTCTCGGCTCATCAGCTGAAGAGACGGGCGGCCCCGGGCGTCGACGGTGTCACATGGGATGCGTACGAGGCAGACCTGGAGAGCAATCTCCTCGATCTGCACGAACGCATTCACCGGGGCGCCTATCGAGCGAAGCCGTCGCGGCGGCGGTACATTCCCAAACCGGACGGCCGGCTACGGCCGCTCGGGATCGCGGCGCATAATGGACAAGGCTGGTTGTCTATAATAGCATCCCCTTGTTGGCGCGGCTGCCCCGCGTCGGCTTAAGGCACGGACCAAGTCGCCGCGAAACGGCCGACGCGAGCTGGCCCGGCGCCAACTTCGCACGGGATCAGCTGACGGGCGCCACGGGAGGGAAATGGAATACGCGCAAGCCAGCGGTAAGCTCGGCGAACCTCGCCAATCTGCGCACGACCGGGTCCTAAAGCTGCTCGCGGTCAGCGAGGTGGGCGTCATCGGTGCGCTCGCCCTTATCGTCCTGCTCTTCTACGCAATGGAGCCGGCCTTCCTCTCCGACCGCAACATCCGCGCCATCTTCACCGTGGTCTCGTTCATCGGGATTATTGCGATCGGCCAGACGATCCTGCTAGTGAATGGCGAGTTCGATCTGTCCGTCGGCTCGGTCGCGGGGTTGAGCGCTGTTTGCAGCGCCAAGATGATGACCGGCGTTGCGCTGCCGGTGCCCGTCGCGATCCTGGGTGGAATCCTGATCGGCGCGGCGGTTGGCCTCCTCAACGGCGTCGTGGTGGTGCGGCTCAGGATCCCCGCCTTCATCCAGACCCTCGGAATGCTGTTCATCGGACAGGGGCTGATTCAGGTCGTGACCGGCGGCCGCCCAGTCTACCCGCTGCCAACCTCGGTGAGCGCTATCGGCTTCGAGCGGCCGCTGCTAGGGCTGGGATGGAGCTTCGTCTTTTTCATCATAGCCGCCGTGGTGGCGGATTTCGTACTCCGCCACACCGTGCTCGGCCGCAACATGTACGCGACCGGCGGCAACCCAGAAGTGGCACGCCTCGTCGGCATCAACACCGATCTGTACAAGATCGGCGCTTTCGTGCTGATCGGTTCTCTTGCCGGGACTGCGGGAATGTTCGTCATGGCCGACCTTGCCAGCGGCACGACCTCGATCGGCAGTGGTTGGGAGCTGGCGGTAATCGCCGGCGTAGTAGTCGGCGGTGTCAGCCTGTTCGGCGGCGCCGGGACGATGGCGGGAGGGCTGGTCGGGATCCTGCTGCTTCAAGTGGTGCAGAGCGGCCTTGTGGTGGTCGGGGTCAATGCCAATTGGCAACAGATCGCGGTCGGCGTGATTATGGTCCTTGCCGTTGGTCTGGACATCCTGCGCCGCCGCTTTTTCATCGCGGGCGGGTCGCGCGAGGAGGTCGTCGGCGTCGAAGCATCGCCGATCAAGTCGGAGTGAGCCCCGGTCCGTTCCGGGGCGCCGAGATAATCGTGCCTGGCCGGAACTGGCCACAATGTGGGAGAATCACATGTCGTTCGTAAGACTCGGAATGGCGGCTCTTGTGGCTGCGGTAACGCTGACCGGCGCGGTAGAGGCGCAGGCGCAAAATAAGAACCTGCTCTGGGTGCAGCCAATGCGCGACCACCCGGTGCATCGTCTGATGCAGGCTGGCTTCCTCTCAAAGTGCCAAGACCTGGGCTACACTTGCGAAGTTGTTGGCAATCCGAGCGCCACGAACTACGATGTTGCGGGCAGCATCCCACTAGCCGAGGCGGCTCTCGCCCGCACAAAGTTCGGCGCCGTTGCGGTCTACGGCCCCGGGCCCGACATCTACCCCTATATCGGTAAGCTCGGAAACGAGGGCATCCCGGTCGTGACTTGGCACGTTTTACCGCCAGAGGGCTCCGTCGCGGGTCTGAAGGCCGCTACCGGCGAGGACATCGCCGATGCCGGCAACAACGCCGCCCTTGCAATGGGCGAGAAGCTCGGCGGCAAGGGCACGATCGCGCTAACCCAGGGCAGCTACAACGAAACCGAGAACGTCATGGCCGATTCCTTCCGAAAGACCATGGCGGAGAAGTATCCCGACATAAAAATCCTGGAGACGCAGGTTGAAGGTTTCGAGCCGTCGGCCGCCGAGGCCAAGGCAGTGGGCATCCTGCAGGGCAATCCCGACGTTACCGGCGCCTTCTCCACGACGGGCAACGGCGTGCAGACCTGGTCCGGCGCCGCCAGAAAGGCTGGGCGGGATGTCACGATTATCGGCATGGACTACATCCGGCAGAACCTCGACATCATTAAGTCGGGCGCTGCGTATGGCCTTGTCGCCCAGCCGCTGTTCGAAGAAGGCGCGAAGACGGCCGAGCTCGCCGCCGCGCTTGCGGAAGGCAAAGAGGTTCCATATCTCAATCCGCTGCCGGCCAAGGTCATCACCGCGGCCGATCTCGACCCTTACTACGCCATCCTGGACAGCGCCGGCCAGTAGATCGGCCTCGGCGCCAGCGTCGGGAATAATCCCTGCGCTGGTACCTGCAGCCAGAGCGCAACGCCATGGTCGAAGCCACCGATCCTTCGTTCGTTGTCGAGGCCCTCGGCATCGGAAAGAGCTTCGCCGGGGTGCAGGCGCTCCGGGGTGTCGACTTCCGGGTCCGCCGCGGCGAAATCCATGCATTGCTCGGCCAGAACGGCGCCGGGAAATCAACCCTCGTCAAGGTTCTCAACGGCGTGCATCGGCACGGCTCGTTCGAGGGGGCCATTATCCTCAACGGATCGTCGGTCTCATTTGCCTCGACGGCCCACGCCCGGCGGGGAGGAGTCGGCTATGTCCCGCAAGAAATCGAGGTTCTCGAACAGCTCTCGATGGCGGAGAACGTTTTCGCCGGGAATACAGGGCTCGGCAGCGGCCTGATTGTCCGGCAAAGGACGCTCGAGTCGCAGGCCCGAGCCCTGTTCCGAGAGCTCGGCCTCAACATCCGGCCTTCGGCGCTTGTTGCCTCGCTTACGCCAGCGCAGCGCCACATCGTGATGATCGCCCGCGCGCTGGCCGCAAAACCCGCCGTGCTGATGTTGGACGAACCGACGGCGTCGCTTTCCGGATCAGAGGTCGACATGCTTTTCGCCGTGCTCCGGCGTCTGAAGGCGCAGGGCACCACGATGATTTTCATCACGCACCGGCTACCGGAAGTCATGGCGCTTTGCGACCACGCAACAGTGCTGCGCGACGGGCGGGTGGCGGCGGACCTGGAACGCTCGGAATTCGACGAGGCCCGGCTCATTTCCGCAATGTCTGGACAGCGGATAAGCCGCCTCTATCCGCAACACGAAGCCCCGCGCGGGTCGGAGACGCTGCTGAAGTTGGAAGACGTTTCAGTCGCTGACGGCAGTGGTCAGCACCGCAGCCTGCGCGGCATCAATCTTCAGCTGCGCGCCGGCGAGATCCTGGGGATCGCCGGCCTGCTCGGCTCGGGTCGTTCGGAGCTTCTCGGCGCGATCTACGGTGCCGTGCCCTATAGTGGGCGTATTCTCGTCGAGGGGAGAGAGGTCGCGCTTCGCTCGCCCAAGAACGCGCGCGACGCCGCGATCGCGCTGCTGACGGAGGACCGCAAACGCTCTGGACTCCTGTTTAACCTGCCTGTGGCGAGGAACATCACGATCGGCAACCTTAACCTCTTCTCCGCCGGCGGCATTGTGCGCGGGGCGGCTGAGCGGACGGCGGCGCTGCGCGCCATGCACGAGCTGCGCGTGAAAGCGCCATCCCTCGGGGCGGCCGTGGCGCATCTCAGCGGCGGCAATCAGCAGAAGCTGCTGCTCGCACGCGTGCTTATGCGGGACCCGAAGATTCTGCTCCTTGACGAACCCACCAAGGGCGTGGACGTCGGCACACGGCACGAGATCTACCGGCTGATCGTGGACCTCGCGGACAGGGGTGTCGGCCTGATCGTCGTCTCCTCCGAGCTGGAAGAGGTGATCGGCCTTTGCGATCGCTGCCTCATACTGGCGGAAGGCCGCATCGTGGACGAGTTCACGCGAGGGGAGGGCAGCGAGGAGCGAGTCCTCCGCTCTATCGCGGCAGCGCAGGCCCGGCGGGCGGCGTGAGGACGGCGAGGCGAGACCGTTTCGAATCGCTCGCGGGTAAAGTCGCGTTGGTGACCGGGGCCGCGACGGGGATCGGCCGCGCCACCGGAGCGCTGCTCGCCGCGTCCGGGATGCAGGTCTACGGAATAGGCGGCGATGCCGTAGACGGACATGAACTTGCCCACGAGGCAGCGAAAAGGGGTGAGCCGATCCAGTTTCAGGAGGTGGACATTCGGGACGACGCGGCGGTGCGCGATGCGGTTGCCGCCGCTGTAGACACGTACGGGCGCCTCGACTCGGTGGTAAACGCCGCCGGAATCTACCTCAGTGGCAAGCGGGCCGAGCACGTCGGCGATGATGAATGGGATCTGACGCTCGGGGTCAATCTCGCCGGGACGTTCCGAGTCTGCCGGGCGGCGCTGCCGGAGATCAGAACCGCCGGCGGCGGCGCAATCGTCAACATAGCATCCGTGCACGCCCTGGCGACAGTGTCTATGGTGCCGGCCTATGCCGCAAGCAAGGGCGGCGTGGTCGCGCTGTCGCGGCAACTGGCACTCGATTATGCAGCCGACCGCATCCGAGTGAACGCGCTGATCGTCGGATCCGTGGACACGCGCATGACGCGGCCGTCAGTCGAGCCGCCTGGCTGGCCGGAATCGGTAGGCCTGTCCTTCGCGCCGACGGCCGTGCCTCGCATCGCCGATCCAACAGAGATAGCGTCCGTGATCGCCTTCCTCCTGTCGGACTCGGCCTCATTCATCACCGGCTCCGGGCTCGTAGCCGATGGAGGGATGACGGCGCTCCTGTTCTGACCGAGTCAACCGGTCGGGAATCCATCGCGTTCCATCCTCAACGGCCGGCCTTGTTGCTGCCGCCATTACCACCGAGGCCCGCGGCCGCCCCCATTACCTGATTGGCGCGCCGGCCGACACTCCCGGAGAGGTGGCCATAGGCCCCGGTGCCGCCAGTCCGGACCATGTTCGTTGTGCTGATACGTAGCGGCCACGTTCGTCGGCGCTCGTCGCGGATGCAGGCGCTGGTTTTTCCCGCCTATAAAAAGGAGGCCGTGAAGCCGTGACCGCGGCGATATTCTGGGTGAAGCCACGGGCCAGATGGAAAGAGACCAGCGTGGCACGAGTTGGGAGGCGGATCCGAGCTGCCGCCGATCGGGATCACGGAAATCCGGCGCAATCATTGTTGATCCGAAACATGGCATGGACGAGCAAGACTGCTGAGCCGGATGCCTGGCTGCCGTCCTCACCAACCCCCAAGCGGCTTCGTGAGCCGGCTCAGCAAGTCGGCAGCTGCACAGATTGGAAAACCTGAACTCCCCTCCCCCAGCCCAATGCCGGCTTCCGCC
>JACCSN010000109.1 GCA_013812985.1 Hyphomicrobiales bacterium
CGCGGGCGGTGCGCTTCGGCCGCGAGATCTACATCGAGCGCGACGATTTCATGGAGAACCCGCCGAAGAAATACTTCCGCCTGTCACCCGGGCAGGAAGTCCGCCTCCGCTATGCTTATTTTCTTACCTGCCGCGGGGTCGTCAAGAACGGCGCCGGAGAGGTCGTGGAACTGCGCTGCACTTACGATCCCGCGACGCGTGGGGGCAACTCTCCGCCGGACGGGCGAAAGGTCAAGGCGACGCTCCACTGGGTGGCGGGGGCCGATGCGGTTCCGGCCGAGGTCCGTCTCGTCAACCAGCTCTTCCGCAACCGCACCCCCGACACGGCGAACCTCGCCGACGAACTCAATCCGGACTCGCTCGAGGTCTTGACCGGCTGCATGCTTGAACCGGCCGCTCTCGGGGTGAATGAGGACACGCCGATACAATTCGAGCGGCTGGGCTATTTCCGTCGCGATCAGGATTCTTCGCCCGGAAAGCCGGTCTTCGTTCGGACGGTCGGCCTGCGGGACACGTTTGCCAAGTCGCTCGCTCGCGAGCCGTAACGGCGAGGATTGGAGCGTCGCGGCCGGAGGACGTAGGCGTTTTCGGCCGCAATTGGGTTGGAAAGGGGGATGCCAGGAGCGCGGCGCGTCATGTAGCATCGACGCGAGACCATGCAAGCGCCGAGGGATGCCGTGGAGCCAAGCGTGGCGGCAGGGGCAGGGCGGGAACACGCCGCTTTCGCAGGCGTGCGGCTTGCTGCGCCCTTTCGCCCGCGCTTGATATGGCTCGCCGGGCGGCTCCGCTTCGACCTTCGGACCTGGCTGGAACGGGAGCTAGCGGAGCGCGCCGGCTTCCAATGGCTGGCGGTGGCCTTCGGTGCCGGCTGCCTCGCCTATTTCGCCTTGCCGCGCGAGCCGCTGCTTGCCGCCCTCCTGACCCCTGCGCTGCTCGGCATGCTCCTGGCGGCTTATGGCTATCGGGCCGGCAGGCTATGGCGGATCGCCAGCGTCGTCGCGCTTGGCTTGGCCGGGGCTTCCACCGCCAAGCTCCGGGTCGACAGCCTATCCGGGCCGCAGATCGAGCGCCCGTTCGTGACCGAGCTTAGCGGCCGCGTGATCCGCCGCGACACGCGCGCCGAACGGCGGCCTCGCTTGGTGCTGGACAACCTGCGGGCGGAGACGCGCGGGGCAGAGACACGCGGGGCAGAGACGTTGCCTGGCCGCATTCGCCTGAGCCTCGGCGCGAAGCAGGGCTTGCCGCCGCTCGGCGCCAGGATCTCGGTGAAGGCTCGGCTTCTGCCGGTCGCCGGGCCTACCGTTCCAGGCGGATATGATCCCCGGCGCGCGGCCTTCTTCGAGGGGATCGGCGGGACCGGATTTGTCCTCGGCGGCTGGCGTGCGCAGGCGCCGCCGGCGCGCCTCAGCGGGGGGCTTGCCCTCGCACGCGTGCGCGCGGAGGCCGTGCAGCGCATCACGGCGCTGGCGCCGGGCGAGGCCGGCGCTGTCGCGGCGGCGCTTCTGGTCGGCGAACGCAGCGCGTTGTCAGAGAAGACCAACGAAAGCCTGCGCATTTCCGGGCTCGCTCATATCTTGTCCATTTCCGGCCTGCACATGATGCTCATTGCCGGAGCGGCCTTCTTCGCAGTGCGCGCCGCGCTGGCGTTGTCGCCGACGCTCGCCCTGACGCGGCCGATCCGCAAATGGGCCGCCGTGGCCGCACTCATCGTGGTCACCGTCTACCTGGCGCTTTCAGGCGGCGGCGTCGCTACCGTCCGCGCCTATGTGATGGCCGTTGTGATGTTCGCGGCGATTCTGGTCGACCGGCCGCCGATCTCGATGCGCAACCTGGCCATCGCCGCCTTTGTCGTGCTGGCGACCGAGCCGGAGAGCGTTACCGAGCCAGGGTTTCAGATGTCGTTCTCCGCAGTCGCCGCGCTGATCGCCGCCTGGGACGTTTGGCAGGATCGGCGGAGACGCCGCCTGGTGGACGAGGACGCTCTGCCGGGCCTGCGCATGCTCCGCTTCATTGGACGCGCGGTGTTCGGTGTTGCCTTGACGTCGTTGGTCGCCGGCCTCGCGACCGCCCCGTTCGCCGCCTACCATTTCGAGCGCGCTGCCACCTACTCGCTCCTCGGCAACCTGCTTGCCGCCCCGCTCGTCTCCGCGATCATCATGCCTTTCGGGCTCATGACGCTGCTAATCATGCCAATCGGGCTGGAGGCGCTGCCGCTGGCGGTCATGGTCTGGGGCATTGACGCGCTGCTGTGGGTTTCCGATTGGGTAGCCAGCCTGCCCGGCGCAGACCTCGCTGCGCCCCGTATTTCAGCGTTGAGCCTCATCCTTATGTCGGCCGGCCTGCTTTGGCTGTGCCTCTGGCGCCTGCGATGGCGGCTTCTCGGGATACCCGCGATCGGCCTCGGGCTGGTTCTCGTGCCTGTGCTCGACAGCCGGTCGGACATCTTGGTTGCTCCGGACGGAACGGCGGTAGCGGTACGGGACGCTGGCGGGGTGCTTCGGGTGTCGGGAGCGCGCGCCGGATCCTATGTGGTCGAGCAGTTCCTTGATGAAGAAGGCGCGCAGGCTCCGGATGCGGCGGGCCTGCGAAATGGCGTCCGCTGCGACGAGCTGGCCTGCATCCTGCCCTCATTCGGGGCTCTGGAGGTGGCGCACGTCCGCGACCCGGTCGCCTTCGCCGAGGATTGCCGCCGCGTCGACATCATTGTGACACCGCTCCGGGCGCCGGCCGATTGTCAGGCCATGCTCGTGATCGACGCCAAACGCCTGGAGCACTTCGGCGCGCACGCCGTGCGTATCGTTTCGGATCAAGGTGAGCCGCAATTCGACCTCACGGCTGAGCGCTCCGCCTTTTCAAGACCGTGGCAGACAGGCAGCGGCGTTAAGAATGGTCAAAACGAGGCCCCTAGTACTTCCGCAAAAGGCCGGTCAGCCGCCCCTGGATCCTGACTCGGTCAGGCCCGAAGATCCGAGTCTCGTACGCCGGATTTGCTGCTTCGAGCGCGAGCGAAGCGCCCTTGCGGCGCAGCCGCTTCAGCGTCGCCTCCTCGTCGTCGATCAGCGCCACGACGATGTCGCCCGTATTGGCGGTGTCCTGCTTCTTGATGATCACCGTGTCGCCGTCGAAGATCCCCGCCTCGATCATCGAATCCCCGCGCACCTCGAGGGCGAAATGCTCACCCCCGGCCAGCATTTCCGGAGGGACCACGATCGTGTGGCTCTGATTCTGGATGGCCGAGATCGGCACGCCCGCCGCGATCCGGCCCATGACCGGGATCGAGACAGGATCGATCGCCGGCTCGTCCTGCCTGACCCGCTCGTCCTGCCGCGGCGGCGGCTCGGGCGCTTTCCCAAGCCGCCCCTCTATGACGTTCGGGCGAAAACCGCGCTGCCGCAAGCTGGCGAAGCTCGGGTTGACCGCCTCGGGCAGCCGCACCACCTCCAGCGCGCGCGCCCGGTTTGGAAGGCGCCGAATGAAGCCGCGTTCCTCCAGAGCCGTGATTAGGCGGTGGATCCCGGATTTCGACCGGAGATCCAACGCATCCTTCATTTCATCGAACGAAGGCGGCACGCCGCTCTCCTTCAGCCGCTCGTTGATGAACAGCAGCAATTCCAGTTGCTTGCGCGTCAGCATCGTATCAGGGCCTGCATGGCTGGCGTGTCTCGTGGACAAAACACGAACGAGACTACATGTTCACCCAGTGTTCCGCAAGAGGCGTTAATTTCGCCTGAATGCGGGCGTGGTGGAGGCGGAATAATGACTTGGCGCCTGATCAAGGTTCCATCGTGATGCGATTAGCGGACGAGCGTTTCCAGAACTGGATGGTGGACGACGCATGGCCGATCGCCGCGCCGCATCCATGACCGCTTCCGGGATTGCGCATTCGCGCTGGGTTCTGCGCGGCATGCGCGGCGTCGTGTCGGCGCCGGCGGCTATCCTGCTCCTGTCAATGGCGGGATTCGGCGTGCTCTGCCGCGAGGCGGGGCTGAGCCTCGGGCAGGCCATGTTCGCCACCGCCGCGATCTGGGCGCTGCCGAGCCAGGTCGTTCTGGTCGGCGCGATCGCCAGCGGGGCGGCGCTGCCGACAGCCGCCCTCAGCGTGGCGCTCTCGGCCATCCGTTTCGTTCCCATGCTGGCGTCCTGGGTTCCGATGGTGCGCGGAGCGCGGACAAAAAGGTGGCAGCTGCTGGCCCTCAGCCACTTCGTGGCCGTGACCTCCTGGGTCGTCTCCGCTCTCCATCTTCCAAAGCTGCCGGGCGAGGCCCGATTGCCGTATTTCGCCGGATTCGCCCTGACGCTCACATCGGCGGGCACGCTCGTCACCGGATTGAGCTTCGCGCTGGCCGGCGCGCTGCCCCCGATCCTCGCCGGCACCTTGTTCTTCCTTACACCGATCTATTTCCTGACCGCGCTGACCGCCTCCGCGCGGCTTCAAGCGGAGCGGTTGGCGCTCGGCGCCGGTCTCCTGCTCGGCCCGCTCTTCCGCCTGTCCGGCCTGCCGCTCGATCTGGTGTGGGCGGGGCTCGTCGGAGGTTCGCTCGCCTATATCGGCCACAGGATTCTGGCACGGCGAGCATGACGCTGACCTTCGACAGCTTTCAGTCGGACTGGTGGCCGTATCTCTTCATTCTCCTCGCCGGGACTTTGGCGACGGAGATCTGGCGCTGGCTCGGCGTGTTTGTCGGCGGCGCGCTTGGTGAGGGCAGCGAGGGCCTCGTCTTCGTGAAGGCGGTCGCGACCGCGCTGGTGGCGAGCGTCGTGGGCCAGCTGATCGTTTTCCCGACCGGCGAGCTCGCGGCGACCCCGCTCATGCTCAGGATCGCCGCGGCGGCGCTGGGCTGGCTGGCGTTCTGGTTCTCCCGGAAATCCGTGCTGGTCGGCGTGCTGGCGGCCGAGGCGATCCTGCTCGGCGGCTGGCTCCTGACCGGCGAGTGAAGCGTGGCAGGGCAGGGCCGATCAGGCCGATCCGCCCAGCGCCGCTTTGATCTTGAACGCCTGATCCGAAAGGAGCTCGCCGTCAGCCATCTTGCCGAAATGCGACCGCAGCGGCGCGCCTTCGAAGCGGGGGATCACGTGCACATGCGTATGCAAGACCGTCTGGCCGCCGGCCGGCTCGGCATAGTTGAAGATCGTGACGCCTTGTGCGTCAAACGCCTTCATGACCGCGCGGGCGATCCGCTGGACGGTCACCATGACGGCCTGCAGCTCATGCGGCCCGATGTCGAGGATGTTGCGGGACGATGACTTTGGAATGACCAGCGTATGGCCTTCGCCTTGCGGCATGACATCCATGATGGCGATCGTGTGCTCGTCTTCGTAGACCTTGTGAGCTGGAACCTCGCCTCGGATAATCTTGGCGAAGATATTCTGATCGTCATAGGCAGGGCCGCTCATTCATATTCTCCCGCGTCTCGCCGTGAAGCGTCACAGCTTGTGTCCTCCCGGCCAGCGCCGCCGCCTCGCCGGAACGGCGCGTGCTCGGCCAGGGCCTCGCCCTGGTAGGCGATCTCTCGGCGCTCCTGGACGAGATAGGCTTCCACCGCCCGCCGGAAATTCGGGTCCGCGATGTAATGGGCCGAATAGGTCGTTTGCGGCAGGTAGCCCCTGGCGAGCTTGTGTGCGCCCTGCGCGCCTGCCTCGACGCGGGCGAGCCCCCGCGCCAGGGCGAAGTCGATCGCCTGATAGTAGCAGACCTCGAAATGCAGGAACGGGTGCTCCTCGACCGCGCCCCAATAACGGCCGTAGAGCGTGTCGGAGCCGATCAGGTTGAGCGCGCCCGCGACATAGCGGCCGCCGCGCTTGGCCATGACAAGCAGCACCTGGTCGGCCATGCGTTCGCCGAGCAGCGAGAAGAAACGCCGGTTAAGGTAGGGCCGGCCCCATTTGCGCGAGCCGGTATCCGTATAGAACGCGAAGAACGCGTCCCAGTGCGCTTCGGTGATGTCGCCGCCGGTCAGCCATTCAATGGAGATCCCGCCGGCCAGGGCGTCGCGGCGCTCCTTGCGCAGGCCCTTCCGCTTGCGGGAGGCGAGGGCCGACAGAAAACCTTCGAAGTCGCCATAGCCCTGATCGGCCCAATGGAATTGCTGGTCGGTGCGTTGCAGGAAGCCCGCCTCGCCCAGCATCGACCAGTCCTCTTCCGGCAGGAAGGTGAGGTGTGCCGAGGAGGCGCCGGATCGGCGGCAGAGCTCGACAAGCCCGGCCGCGAGGAGCTTCTTGCGCTCCGCCGCGCGCGGCCCGGCCCCGGCGAGCAGGCGCGGGCCGGTGACGGGCGTGAACGGCACGCTCACCTGGAGCTTTGGATAGTAGCTGCCGCCGGCGCGCTCGAAGGCGTCCGCCCAGCCCCAGTCGAAGACATATTCGCCCTGGCTATGGGATTTCAGGTAGCAGGGCATGAAGGCGGCAAGGCCGTCCTCGCCTTCAAGCGCCAGATGCCGCGGCGCCCAGCCTGTCCGCGCCGAAACCGAGCCTGAGGCTTCCAGCGCTTCGAGAAAATCCCAGGAGAGGAACGGATTGTAGGGAGGGCGCTCGGATTCGGCTTCCCCGTCATCATTCGACCGCGCGTCCGCCCAGCCCGGATTGGCGCAGGCGTCCCAGGCAGCCCGATCGAGCTCGCCGATGCCTGACGCGACCCTGATCGCAACTGTCGCCGTCTCGGCCCGCATGCTCATGCGGCGAATGCTGCGGTGGGCAACGCGACGTCGGAAGAATGCGGCAAGTCGTGCGATCTCAACCGCCGGTGACGCTCATGTGCCGGGACACGGCGGGCTGACGAGAGGCGCGGTCGATAATGAAATCGTGGCCCTTGGGCTTGCGCGAGATCGCCTCGTCGATGGCGCGCTTCAGAAGCTCGTTGCCTTCGGAGGCCCTGAGCGGCGCCCTGAGATCGGCGGCGTCTTCCTGGCCGAGGCACATAAAGAGCGTGCCGGTGCAGGTGATGCGGACGCGGTTGCAGCTTTCGCAGAAATTGTGCGTGAGCGGCGTGATGAAGCCGAGCCGCCCGCCGGTCTCCGCCACGCGCACGTAGCGGGCGGGGCCGCCGGTCTTGTAATCGAGGTCGACGAGCGAGAACGCGTCTGCAAGGCGTGCACGGACTCGGCTGAGCGGCAGGTACTGATCGGTGCGGTCACCGTCGATATCGCCGAGCGGCATCGTCTCGATCAGCGTCAGGTCCATCCCGTGGCCATGCGCCCAGCGCACCATTTCGGGTATCTCGCCCTCATTCACGCCCTTCAGCGCCACGACGTTGAGCTTGACCGCGATGCCGGAATCCTGGGCGGCGCGGATGCCGGCCATGACCTTGCCGATCTCACCCCAGCGGGTGATCGCCTTGAACTTCTG
>JACCSN010000121.1 GCA_013812985.1 Hyphomicrobiales bacterium
GGCTTGCAGCAGCCGGCCGAGCCCGCGGCTGCGCCGCCCGTCCAGCCGCTTCCCGCGTCACAGGCGCCTGCCGCGGCCGCCGACGGATCGGCCTTGACAGGACCGGGAGACGCCGCTGTTCCATGAGCGAGCTTGGTGTTGCCTTCGGCCTCGTCCTCGCCATCGAGGGTGCGATCTACGCGCTCTTTCCGGAGTTGATGAAGCGGATGGCGGCGCGCGTGCTGGAGACGCCGGGGGACACATTGCGGTTCGCCGGACTGATCTCGGCGGCTTCCGGCGTCGCGGTGGTCTGGCTGGTGCATGGATGAACGCAAACGTGAACCGCGCGGGCCGTGCTTTCGCCCGGTTTCGCGCCACACTCCCGTCAGCTGACGGCGGAGAGAACGCGATGTTTCCTGGACAATATTGCAGAGGAAAGCGGGCGGCCGGACTTGCCCTTCTCCTCGCGACGACGCTGATCGCCACCGCTGGCGCGCAGGAGGCGGCGCCGCTTCAGGAGCTTCAGGAGGCGCCCGCGATCGAGCAAGGGCCGGCCGAGGGCGCCATTCCGCTGGAAGCCCTGCCGCCGCCGATCCTGCCGGCGCCGGATCTGCCGATCGAGGATCCGGTGGTGGAACTGCCGCCGGAGGGGCAGCCGAGCCCGCCGGTCGTGGGGCAGCCGGGCGGGCCGGCCGCGCCAGGCTTGCTGATGCCGGGAGCGCCATTCTCGTTCGCCGATCTGGTGGAGCAGCTGTCCGATTCCGTCGTCTACATCTCGACAGCGCAGCGCGTTTCGATCTCACGGTCCATGCCGATGCCGAACCGGCCCAACCCGCGCAATGGGCCTGATGGACCAAATCCGCCGGGTGACGAATTCTTCGAGGATTTCTTCGACGACGATTCGGAAGGCGACGGGCCCGATCCGCGGACCGTTCAATCGCTGGGGTCCGGCTTCGTCATCGATCCTTCGGGGTTGATCGTCACCAATAATCACGTCATCACCGAAGCCGACGAGATCGTCGCCAACTTCGCCAGTGGCGCCAAGCTCACGGCCAAGGTCATCGGCGTCGACGACAAGACCGACCTGGCGCTGCTCAAGGTGGAATCGCCGAGCCCGCTTAAGACCGCCCGGTTCGGGCGTTCCGAACAGCTCAGGGTCGGCGATTGGGTGCTGGCGATCGGCAACCCGTTCGGCTTCGGGGGCACCGTGACCGCCGGCATCGTCTCGGCGCTCGACCGCGATATCAATTCCGGTCCCTACGACCACTACATCCAGACGGACGCCTCCATCAACCGCGGCAATTCCGGCGGCCCGCTGTTCAATATTGGCGGAGAGGTGGTCGGCATCAATACAGCGATCATGTCGCCGACCGGCGGATCGATCGGCATCGGCTTCGCGGTGCCTTCCGAAATCGCCGTGCCGGTGATCGAGCAGCTGCGTGAATTCGGCGAGGTCCGGCGCGGCTGGATCGGCGTCCGCATCCAGGAAGTGACCGAGGAGTTCGCCGAGGGTCTCGGCATGGATGGGGCAGCCGGCGCGCTTATCGCCGGGCTGACCGACGAGGGCCCCGCCGCGAAGGCGGGAATCGCCGCGGGCGACGTGGTCGTCGAGTTCAACGGCAGGCCGGTGGAGAGCATGCGCGCCCTGCCGCGGCTTGTGGCCGACACCCCGCCGGGCGAGGTGGTCGCGGTGACCGTGATCCGTAACGGCGAGCGCGTGAAGCTTTCCTTGGAGGTCGGGAACCTCGCCGCGGAGCAGGTCGCCGCCGCGGCTCCGGCTTCTGCTGAAGGCGTGGAGGACAAGACCGAGGGCAATCCGGCGGCCCAACCGGCCAATGCCATGTTCGGGCTTGTCCTCGGGCCGATCACCGACGAGGCGCGCCGGACCTATTCCATTGAATCCGCCGTCAAGGGGGTTCTGGTCGCAAGCGTAGAGCCGGGAAGCGAGGCGGACGAGAAGAAGGTCAAGCCCGGCGAGGTCATCCTCCAGGTGGGCCAGAAGGCGGTAGCGGAGCTGAAGGACGTGACGGCGCGCGTCGACGAGCTCAAGTCTGAAGGGCGCAGGACCGTGATGTTCCTGATCTCCGGGGAGGCGGA
>JACCSN010000168.1 GCA_013812985.1 Hyphomicrobiales bacterium
ATGCTTCTGCTGCGCATTGAGCATGCGTTCTCGATAGGCGCCGTAGATCACGTCCGTGTCGTGCAGCGTGACGCCCGCCACGGTGGGCGAGGCGAATGTGGGGAGCTCGACGCCGCGTTCTCCGAGCTTCTGCGCCGTGCGGGCGATCAGCTCCTGCGCCATGATCATGGCCAGCACAGTGGACGAACCCGAAACCGGGCGGCTCCAGCCGTCGACCGGAACAATGGCGTCCTCGATCGGCGAGCAGGTGTCGAGGACGATGTCCGCGGCGTCCGCGAGCCGCTTGCCCGAGGAGTGCGTCGCCGGCTTGTCGAGGTTTCGCGTGCTCGTCACGGCGATGACGAAGAGGCCGCGCTGCTTCGCGTAGAGGGCGGTGTCGATGCCCGACGCGTTGCGGCCGCTGTGTCCGAAAATGATGATGGAATCCCCCGCATTGAGCGGCTGGTGATCCAGAAATTTCGCGACGTAATTCTCCGTCCGCTCCAGCCACAGCAGCTCGCGCACGCCACCGGCGCCAAGCACATTGTGCCACATGAGGCGAGGATCGGTCAGCGGGTTGAAGCCGACATAGCTCCCATAGCGGGGGAAGATTTCCTGGCAGGGGAGCACGGAGTGACCCGACCCGAAAAGGTGGACCAGCCCGCCGTCCTGCAAGGTGTCGGCGAGGCGGCCGGAAGCCGTTTCAAAGGCCTCGCCGTTGGCGCGGCTCGCCTGTTCGATCAGGTCGACGAGACGGCCGATATAAAGATCGTTCACTTGGATGTTCTCCGGGTGCTTGGGGTTCAGGAACGCAGCGTGGAGCGGATCTCGTAGCGGTCTCCGCGCATCAGTGAGACCGTGAACTCAAACGGCCCGCGGCTGTCGGAGGTGGTGCGCTCCACGATGAAAGCGGGCGTGCCGGCGGGGACATCCAGCAACGTCGCGTCCTCTTCGCCGACGAGCGCGACGCGATAGAGCTCGCGAGCCTCTTCGGGAAAGATCCGGTAGTGCGCGGCGAGGCCGCCATAGAGGGAACCCTCGAGCGGCATCCGGTCGAGGAAATCCGGCACCCGGGCGAGCGTCAGCTGGGCGGTTTGGATGCCGATCGGCGCATCATCCCCGAGCCGAAGCCGCCGGAGCCGGACGATCGGGGCTCCGACCTCGATCTCGAGTGCGCTCGCGACGTCTTCCGTGGCCGCGACCACCAGCGCGTCGAGGAGGCGTGAGCCGGCCGTCAGACCCAGATTGGCCATCTCGTCGGTGAAACTGGTCAGACCGCGCGCGCCGGCGACGAGCGTCGCGCTGCGCACGAACGTTCCGCGTCCATGCTCCCGCCGGAGGAAACCCGATGCTTCTAGATTGCGGATCGCGTGGCGGATTGTGATGCGGCTGACGCCGAGCATGGCGCAGAGCCTGTCCTCGGACGGAATCTGGCTGCCGGCGGGCCATTTTCCGGCATCAATCAGCGCCCGCACCGCTTGCTCGACCTGATGCCAGAGCGGCTCCGGACGCCGGCGGTCCGGCTGCAGGATACCGGGTGTCGTCATCGGACCCTCCACCAGTCCGGACCGGTGGCGGCGGCGATCCCCGCTCCGACCAGACCGGCGCGCGGGCCGAAGGCGCCAACTCTCACTTCAACGTCCCGGAGATGCGGCGGCAAGTGAGGCCGCATGGCTTCCAGGAGCGGGGACGCGAGCACATCGGCCGCCGCTGCGACGCCACCGGCCAATAGGATGACTTCCGGTCCAAGCAGTCCGACCGCGCCCGCCAGGGCGACCCCGAGAGGCCGGGCGACCGACTGGATCGCCGCCAGAGCCGCGGGATCGGCCCGTCGCGCGGCCATCACCAAAGCCGGCCCATCAGGCAACCCGATGAGGTCTTCGGCCAGTCGGTCGAGGGCGCCTCCGGCCGCCATCCGCTCCAGCCAGCCGTTCCGGTCGTGACCTCTGTCCCTAAGGTCAGCGCAGGCCCAGCCGAAGGAGCACGCCGAACCCTGCTTCCCCCTGACAATGCCGCCGTCGGCGAGCACGGCGGAACCGATGCCGGTGCCGATGGCCAGGAGGATCGCGTTCGACAAGCCGGCCGCGGCGCCCGCCGTCGCTTCCGCGAGAAGGGCGATCTGTGCGTCGTTGCCGATCCCGATCGTCACGCCGGGGAAGAGCTCCGCCACGTCGACGTCGTCCAGGTACGGAAGGTTCGGGATCCAGCGGCAGCACGTGCCTTGGACGAGGCCAGGCACGGCGAGACCGAGCGAGGAGACCGCGAAGCGCTCGACCAGATCTCCAACCATGGTTTGAAAGGAATCGAGGTCCCGCGGGGCCGGCCACACGCCGATATCCTCGATTTCGATCGCTCTGCCGGCCTGCAAGCGGCCGGCGCGCAGCCGGGTGCCACCGAGATCGACAGCCAGGGCCCCGGCCGTCCGTCCGAGCCCGCATTCGTCGTCCGGCTCGGTCGAGCGACCGCCGCGGCGGCCGGCAGAGACGCCGCCGCCCGACGCTTCAATAGCGAACGCGCACGACCGTAGGCTCATGTGCAACCGGCCCGATCGATCGCGCCGGTCAATTCGCGCCACCGCATCCGCGATCCTTTCTCGCCGACCGCGGCATCATTTGGCCGGCGCCGGCGTTCCACGAATGCGAGGTGGATGCGAACGCCTGCGCATGGGTGCTGCCCCTGAGGCACCCATGCGTGCGGTAGAGGGCGCTGTAATAGTCGAGATAGGGAAATGAGCTCAGGCCGCGTGCAAGCTCATATTGGAGAAGCGCAGCGCGCCAGCGGTCAATCCCCTCGCTTACGTCGATCAGATGGGTGGGGACGAAGCCCTCGTCATCCTCCCAGTTCTGGCCGAACAGCAGCAAATTCGGGCTGAACGCCGGTCCGGAACGGGAGAGCGTCGGCAAGGCGGCGTAGAAGACCGCGTTCCGGGTGGCGTTGGCGGCGGCGCGGTGGTCCTTGTGCCAGCTGCCGGGCCAATGGGCGATGACGGTCTCGGGCCGCAGCTGGCGGATGACGTCGCAGATCCGCAGCGCGGTTTCGTCCGTGTCCGGAACAAACCCGTCGGGTATGTCGAAGCTGCGCCAGGCGGCGCCGAGGCGCTCGGCCGCGGCTGCGGCTTCACGTCGCTTTTGCTCGGCATAGGCCGCCGGCTCCAGGCTGGTGTGTCCCTGCTCGCCCATGCTGAGGTGCAGGAGCGCGACGCTGATCCCCCGGGTCGCCGCGACCGCGGCGAGCGGGCCGGCGATCACCTCCGCGTCGAACGCATGAGCTCCGACGATCAGGATGGACGTGCTCGAATAGACGCGCTCCTCGATCACTTCAGCTTTCCTCCGACGCCCACGCCCTCGCGGATCTGCCGCGCGAGCAGAACGTACATGATCAAGACGGGGACGATGGACATTGCGAGCGAGGCGAAGACGACGCCCCAATCCGTCCGGTACTGGCCGATGGAGTTTATCGCGGCGAACGGGACTGTCTTGTAATCCTCATCGAAGATGAAGATCAGTGGAAAGAAGAAATCGTTCCAGACCGCGATGGCCGTGAAGATCGCCACAATGGCGATCGCCGGCCTCACCATCGGCAGGATGATGGAAAGCAGAATGCGCCACTCGCCGGCGCCGTCGATCCGCGCAGCCTCTTCAAGCTCCTTCGGCACGACGCGCATGAAATTCACGAAGATGAGAATGGCGAAAGGGATGCGCAGGGCGGTGTAGACGGCGATCAGCCCCAGGCGGGAGTCGAGCAGGTTGAGGTCGCGCATCAAGGTGAAGAGCTCGACCGAGGCGAGGCGGATCGGCAGCATGAGGCCGGCGAGAAAAAAGGTCAGCATCGGCGAAGCCCAGGCGAGCTCGTAACGGCTCAGCGGGTAGGCGGCCATCGCCGCCGCCACGATCGTCGCCAGCACCGCGCCACCCGTCACCAGGAGGCTGTTCACCAGGAACCGGCCGAAGTTCACTTGGGTCCAGGCCGTCGAGAAATTCTTCAGATCCCAAGCGGCAGGGAAGCCGAAGGGATTCGCGTAGATTTCGGCCGTGTCCTTGAAGCAGGACACCACCAACAAGTATATCGGGACGAGAACGATCGCCGACCAGATCAGGAGCAGAAGCCAGCCGGGCAACTGCACAAAAGCCCTGCGGAGCTCGTTGCTCTTCATGAGAACCGCCCCACCCGCGCGTTGAAAATGCGCAAGAACCCCAAGGTAACCGTCGTCAGGAGCAGGAAGAGGAGCGTCCCGAGCGCCAGCGCCAGGCCGATATCGGTGATGCCGACCGCTCCGATCGATCCGAAGGCGAGCCGGTAGAAATAGGTGACCAGCGTGTCGGTCGCGTAGTTGGGGTTCCCGCCGACGCCTTCCATCACGTAAACGATGTCGAACTGATTGAACGTGTTGATGAGGCTCAGGATCGTGAGCGCCCCGAGCGCCGGCATGAGCTGCGGTATGGCGACCGACCAAAGGATCCGGCCCGCGCCGGCCCCATCCAGCCGGGCCGCCTCGAAGATCTCCTGCGGGATCTGTCTCAGCCCGGCCACGAAAATGAGGATGGGCAGGCCCATCCAGTTCCAGGCGTCGACCCCGATCAGGATCCAGAGCGCGACGCTGCTGTTGCCGAGGACCGTGAGTGGGCCCTCCAGCAAGCCTAACGAGTGGAGAAGCGCTTCGGCTGGACCGCCCGGCGCAAGGAGCAGTCTCCAGAGCGCCCCGACGATGACCGGGCTCAGCACGGCGGGGAAGAAGAAAAGCGATTGGAACGGGGCCGAGGACTTGCCGCGCAGGAACAGCAGGTAGGCGAGGAGCAGCCCGAGTCCGGTCTGGAGCAGCATATTGCCGAAGAACCATGCCACGTTGTGGCCGAACGCGCCAAACAGGAGATCGCCGCTGCGGCCCTCGAACAGCCGCACGAAATTTCCCACGCCGATGAAGCCGAGTTCGCGGAGACCCTTCCATTCGAAGAAGCTGCCCCACAGCGAACGAACCAACGGGTAAATGATGAAGAGGCAATAGATCGCCAGCGCGGGCAGGATGAACAGAATCGCCTGTCCGTGCCGGGGCGCGTCGGCGCTGACCAACCGGCGCCATGAGAAACCTGGCGCCTTGACCGCCTCTTCCATGCGCCGGGGCTACGGCTGCGGTTTGAACCAGGTGCTTACAGCCTCGTTCACGTTCGCGGCCATCTGCTCGGGGGTGATCTTCCCCTCGATCATGTCGATGATCTCGGCCTGAACGACGGAGGAGGCGGTCGGCGTTTGCCAGCGGAAACCGACCAGCGTCAAATAGGGCGTGGAATGCTTCTGCATTTCCAGCATCGCCTTCAGGACCGGATCGCTGGCCGTCGCTTCGGTCCGCGCCGGCGGCCAGCCGAGCGAGTCGGCGAAGAGCTGGGCGAATTCGGGCGAAGCCATCCACCGCAGCACGGTGATGGCGGGGTCCTTGTTCTCGCTGTCCGCGACGAGGCCGTACGACCCGTCGGAGAAGGTCGAGGTGAACGCGGGGTCGTTGCCGTTCTCCGTCGGGAACGGGAAGATCGAGAAGTGGAGATCCGGATTCTGGCTCTTGAAGCTGCCGTTCTCCCAGGCTCCGCCGAAGAACATCGCCGCGTTTCCAGAGATGAACTGCTGTGTGGCCGTGGTGTAATCTACTCCGGAAAACCCTTCGGAATAGAAGGGCGCGAGATCCTTCATGCGCTGCAGCGTTTGGACGAAACGAGGATCGGTGAAGTTCGCCTTGCCGGTGGCCATCTCCTCAAAGAAGCCGGGCCCGTAGATCGTGGATCACGCCGAGACTGATCTCGAGCGCCCATCCCGAGCCGCTGGCTCCGCCGGCCGCGATCGGCAGCACGCCGGCGGCCTTCAGCTTCTCGCAGGCGGCGACGAACTCGGTATAGGTCCGCGGAACCGCGATGCCGTGATGCCGTGCTCGGCGAAGATATCCGTGTTGTAGAAGACGCCCATCACCGGAGTGGAATAGGGGACGCCGTATATCTTGCCGTCGGACACGGCGCGGGAGCCGCCGAGCGCGGCCTCCGGAAACGCCTTCAGCTCCGGAATGCTATCGTCGAGCGCATCAAGGTAGCCGGCATCCACGAGCGGCTGGAGCTCCCCCTACGCTTTGAGCTGGGCGATGTCCGGTCCCCTGCCGCCGCGAAGCGCCGTGCTGAGCCGGTTCTGGTAGTCCGCGTCGGGGGTGAACTGCAGCTCGACTTCGATGTCCGGGTTCTTGGCCCGAAACGCATCGAACATCGTCTCCATCGCGGCCTGGTCTTCAGTGCGCCAGCTCCAGATCGTCACGGGTTCCGCCGCAACGGCCGCAGGGTGCAGAATCGCCAGTCCAAGCGTGATCGCACCGGCGGCGAGGACCGCGTGATGTCTCAGTTTCGACAGCTTCATCTTCGTTTCCTCCCGCGGGGATCACAACCTGCGGCCCCGCTCTTCTCGAACCTTGCGAACCAGCCCGCACTGCCGTGCGCCGACCTCAGAAATGATCTGGCAGCGCGGATCGAGCCCTGACGGCCTTCTATGCGGCCATTGACATAATGACGATATAACGACAGATCGTGATCCGCAAGACGACAACGGTGGAGCCTGCTTCAATGCCTGTTCACGTCGGGCAGGTGCTGACTGACACCGGCTGGCGATCGGCGCGTATGGTGATCGAGGCCGGGCGCATCGCAGCGCTCGAACCTGTGCCGCCGCTAAGCGGCCCCTTGATCATTCCGGGCTTCGTCGACCTGCATTGTCACGGCGGGGGCGGCGCCGACGTCATGGACGGCCGCGATGCCGTCGTGACCGTCGCCAGGACGCATGCGCGGTTCGGAACGACCGCCCTGCTCGCCACCACGATGACGGCCCCGGTGGAGGAGATCGAAACCGCCCTGCGCGGCGTCCGCGCGCACCAGGCGACGCCACCCGACGCCGCGGCGGTTCTCGGCGTTCACCTGGAAGGCCCGTTCATCAGCGGAACCCGCCTCGGCGCCCAACCGAATTTTCCGCTGTCGGCCGATCTCCATCTGATGCAGAGGTTTTGCGATCTCGCAGAGATTCGGGTCGCGACCGTCGCCCCCGAGGCGGATCCCGACGGCGCCCTGGCGCGATTCCTCAGGGCCCGCTCCATCCGGGTTCAACTGGGCCACTCCTCCTGCGACTACGAAACGGCGGCGGCGCTGCTTTGCGACGATCTCGACGGCGTCACGCATCTCTTCAATGCCATGACCCCGCTACACCATCGCGCTCCGGGCATTGCGGGCGCCGCACTCGCGCATGCGCAGCACGCCGAGTTCATTCCGGATCTGGTGCATGTGCATCCCGGCGCGATTCATGCCGCGCTGAGAGCAATTCCTCGAGCATACGCCGTCACCGACGGCACCGCCGCTTCGGGCATGCCGGATGGCGACTACCATCTCGGTCGGCAGACCGTGCGCAAGTGTCAGGACAGCGTGCGCCTGTCCGACGGCACGCTAGCCGGCAGCTGTCTGACCATGCATGGCGCCTTCAGGAATCTCGTCTCGATCGGTCTGTCCATCGAAGAGGCCTCACGTCGCACCTCCACGATAGCCGCGGATTACCTTGGGATCAGGGATCGCGGTAGGCTCTGCGCCGGAGCCTGGGCCGACTACATCGTTCTCGACCAGGATATTAAGATCGCCGACGTTGTGCTCCGGGGCGCAAGCGTGAACAAATAACTGGGTCGATCAGGGCTGAACTATGTCAGAAGGCAAGGATGTGAGCGATCGCCTGACCCACCACTGCGAAATCCTCAAGACCGGCAACGAGAGCTGCGCTTTGAGAACTGCGCCTGAGCACAGAACGGCTCGCGCCCACTGACCACGTTATCACCCCGCTCCGGAATCCCGACCAGCTCCGCGGGGATGATCACTGCGGTCTCGCTCGATCCCTGGGGGCAAAATTGGACGCCGATCCGGGATCAGTATTCAACGCCGTTGACCGCCTTTCACTGCGAAGGGCCGGAACGATGCTCTGGCTCGACGTGGCGGATTGCGGTGCCGGTTTGGCCAGCACAATAGCTGGCGATGAAAGTGGGAAGCTGCACGGCGTCGGCGTTGGCATCTCGGGAATGCGGGTCAGGTTGAAACAGCTCGCCGGCAAGCTGGACATTGAACCAGCCCGACTGGCGCCCGGGTCACTGCACTCGTTCCGGTCGCTAGTCTAGCTGACCAAATCACTCGCCCCTTGAATTCGAACGCCGCATAACCGCGTGATGCGTTCTGCCCGTCGCCGTCGACTGCGCCCTCGTTCATCGTTGCGAAAGAAATTGTAATGGATTTTTCGATTTCGCCCGGCCTTGAGAGCCTGCGTAGCCGAATCGCCGTCTTCGTCGAGCGCGAGCTTATCCCGATGGAGAGCGATCCGGCCGTCTACGATGCGCATGAGAACATCAGCCTCGATCGGCTCGAGAGCTTGCGCGCCAGGGCGCGCGAGGATGGCCTCTGGTGCCTGCAGCTCCGGCCCGAGAGCGGCGGGCTGGGTGTCGGTCGGATGGGCATGGCCGTCTGTTACGAGGCCATGAACCGCTCGATCTTCGGACCTGTGGTGTTCAACTCGGCTGCGCCGGACGACGGTAACATGATGGTCCTCGAGGCTATCGGGACACCAGCGCAGAAGGAGCGCTGGCTCCTGCCGGTCGCGCGCGGCGAGGTGCGATCTGCGTTCGCGATGACCGAGCCGCCTCCGGGCGGCGGTTCCGATCCATCCATGATTCAGACCCGCGCCGAAAAGCAGCCGGACGGTAGCTATCGGATCCATGGCCGCAAATGGTTTATCACAGGCGCGGGCGAGGCTTCCCACTTCATCCTGATCGCACGCACATCGGACGATCCGCGCCACGGGCTGACAGCCTTCCTCTTCCACCAGGATCAGCCTGGCTGGCGGATCCTGCGGCGCATTCCCATCATGGGGCCGGAGGAGCATGGCGGGCACTGCGAGATTGCGTTCGAGGGCCTGACCGTTCCGCCCGAGCATGTGCTTCTGGGCGAAGGGCAGGGCTTGAAAGTGACCCAGATCCGGCTTGGGCCGGCGCGACTGACACATTGCATGCGCTGGCTGGGGCTTGCAAAGCGATGCGTAGAGATCGCTCAGGACTACGCAGCAGGCCGGCATGGTTTCGGCGTGCGGCTGGCCGATCGGGAAAGCGTCCAGCTGATCCTCGGCGAGCTGGCTATGAACATTGAAATCGGGCGGCTACTTGTGATGAAGGCTGCATGGGAGCTGGATCAGGGTGGCTTCGCGAGGAAGGAAGTATCGATGGCCAAGATACAGGCGGCGAACACGCTTCATCAGGCAGCCGATTCGGCCATTCAGATCAACGGTGCGCGCGGCTATTCCAAGGATACGGTTCTTGAGTGGATCTACCGCTATGCACGCCAGGCTCGTCTCGTGGACGGAGCCGACGAGGTTCACCGGATGGTCCTCAATCGGTATCTCTCCAAGGAGGGAAAGGACTTTTGGCGTTGGCCGGTATCAGCGCCGTGACCGGGACGGCGCTCGGCATGCCGGGTCCTGTCGAGTTTGCGCCCGATAGGCTCGACGACCATCTGCGCCAGACCCTTCCAGGGCTGAGCGGGCCGATGCGGCTCGAGCGCATCGCGGGTGGCCAGTCGAACCCGACCTACTTCGTCTCTTACCCCGATCGCCGGCTGGTGCTGCGCAAGCAGCCTCCCGGCAAGCTGCTCCCATCGGCCCATGCGGTCGACCGCGAGTACCGCGTCATCGCGGCTCTGACCGCAACGGATGTCCCGGCGCCACGGGCTGTTCTTTTTTGCGGCGACCCCGCCGTCATCGGCACGCCGTTCTACGTCATGGAGCGGCTCGACGGCCGCGTATTCCATGATGCCACCCTGCCGGGGATCGGGCCCGAAGCCCGACGGCGGATGTTCCGGTCGATGGCCGAGACCCTCGCAGCGCTGCATAATGTCGAACCGCACGCGTGCGGGCTGGCCGATTACGGCCGGGCGGGCAATTATTTTGTGCGACAGATCCGGCGCTGGAGCCACCAGTGGGCGATATCGCAGACGCGGGACGACGCCAATATCGACCGGCTGATCGCCTGGCTGCCGGAACATGTCCCTAATGACGAGTTGAGCACGATCGTCCACGGCGATTATCGGATCGGCAATCTGATGTTCCACCCCACCGAGCCGCGTGTGATCGCCGTTCTCGACTGGGAATTGTCGACCCTCGGCCATCCGCTTGCGGATCTCGCGCACAGCTGCATTGCATGGCAGTCGCGCCCGGACGAGTACGGCGGCCTCCTGGGGCTCGATCTCACCAGCCTGGGCATCCCGAGCAGCTCTGAATACCAGGCGGACTATTCCGGCGCCTCTCACCATGGCTCGCTGATAACGAACTTTCACACGGCGTTCGCCCTGTTCCGCTGGGCGGTGATCTTCGAGGGGATCGCCGCACGGGCAAGGGTGGGGAACGCGACCGGCGAGAACGCCAGTGAAACGGGCCGCCTTGCCGGCGTCTTCGCCAGGCGCGCGGCCGACCTCATTTGAAGAGGCCAGCGCCGCCACATTGAGACGAGAAGGGGAGGAGCCATGAGCGGCGATGAACCGAGCCTGCGGCCGCAGGCGGCCAGCTTCTTGCCGCTCAATCCGCTGGATTTCCTCGATCGCGCCGGGAT
>JACCSN010000188.1 GCA_013812985.1 Hyphomicrobiales bacterium
GGGCCGACGGCGCGGCTATCGGCGGTCAGCCCCTGGATCCAGCCGTTGCCCTGGTCTCCGGGAATGACGACGTCATTGGCGAAAAGCGAGGCGAGGCGGCGGGGTCCGTAGCGCGGGCGGTTCGCGGTCAAGCAAGTGTCCTTACTGCGCGAAGGCGAGCGCCATCGCCGGATCGTCGTCCGGGTCGATCGCCTTCGGCTCGATGCCGAGCATCGGCGCGATGCGTCGCACGATGTTGCCAACGGTCGGCGCGGCGTTCAGCCCGGCTGTGGCGCCCACTCCCGGCTTCTCCGATTGCGGCTCGTCGAGCACCACCAACACCAGATATTTCGGCGCGTCCATCGGAAATCCGGCGAGGAAAGCGTTCCGCCGCTTGTTACCCGAATAGCGGCCGTTCACAACCTTTTCCGCCGTGCCGGTCTTGCCGCCGACGCTGTAGCCCGGAACGCTCGCCCGCTTGCCGGAGCCCTTGATGACGTTGAGCCGGAAGAGGTGCCGCATGATCTCGCTGGTTTCCGGCCGGATCACCTGGTGGGCAACGGACGCCGCCTGTTCGGGCGTCCGCGGCAGGAAGGTCGGCGGGATCAGCAGGCCGCCATTGATGAGCGCCGCGCCCGCCGCGGCCGTCTGCATCGGCGAGACCGAAATGCCGTGCCCGAAGGAGATGGTGATCGTGGAAATCTTCGACCACGGCATCTTCGGGACGATCGGGGCGCCGACCTCCGGCAGTTCCGTGCGCATCGGGTCGAGCAGCCCGATTTTCTTCAGGAAGCTTTCCTGCTCCGGCGTGCCGGCGGCGAGCGCCATCTTCGCCGTGCCGATATTGGAGGAGAAGATGAAGATCTCCGGCACGGTAAGCACGCGATGCTTGCCGTGAAAGTCGCTGATCGTGTGACGGCCGACCTGTAGCGTGCCCCTGGCGTCGAAGCTGTCGCTGATCTTGACGCGTCCGGAATCCAGCGCCATCGCCGTCGTGAAGCCCTTGAAGGTCGAGCCCATCTCGTAGACGCCGACGGTGGCCCGGTTCATCTTGTCCTTGTCGAGCGCCTCGTCGCGGTTGTTGGGGTCGTAATCCGGCAGCGAGCTCATGCCGACGACTTCGCCGGTATCCACGTCCAGCACGATGCCGATTGCCGCGATCGCCTTGTATTTCTCCATCGCGGTGAGAAGCTCATCGCGCACGACGTGCTGCACGCGCAGGTCGAGCGACAGCCGCACCGGCTCGATCGCGTGGCCGGTGGCGAAGCCTGCCGCCTGAAGGTCGGTGAGAAACGCCCGGTCGATGTATTTCTCGATCCCGGCGATACCCTGGTTGTCAATGTTGACCGTGCCGAGCACGTGCGCCGCCGTCGAACCGCCCGGATAAAAGCGGCGATTCTCCACCCGGAAGCCGATGCCCGGAATGCCCAGGTGATGCACCGCCTGCTGCTGGCGCGGCGTGATCCCGCGCTTGATGTAGGCGAACTTCGCATCCGTTGAGAGGAGATTGAGAAGGCGGCCGCGGTCCAGTTCCGGGAAGACCGTCGCCAGGAGCTCCGTGGCTTCGTCGGCGTCGACGATGAAGCGCGGTTCGGCGAAGAGCGACGCGGTCTTGATGTCGGTCGCAAGCGTTTCGCCGTTGCGGTCGGTGACGTCCGGCCGCGCCTGGGCCGGCGCCTGCACGAACCCGGCGCCGCCGGCCTCCTCCGCCTGCGCACCGATCCCGAGCAGGACCAGCCTCGCCGCCAGGACGCCGTAAAGCAGGCCGAAGCCGGCGATGGCGAAGCAGACCCGCCAGCGGCCGCGGCGTTCCAGGTCGACCTTGCCGCCAGCCGCCTCGGGGGATCGCGCGTGCCGCCAGGTCGTCGCAGGGAAGCTTGCCGTCATTGCACGTCTCCTTTGTCTTCAACCGACTCTTCGTCGTTTCCCGATTGCCCTTCCAGGATCGCGGACAGCGCCGTTTCGTCCGCCGGCTCAGGCCCCTTTGGCCGCATCGGAAGGTTCTCCAGCCTGGTGATCTGGGCCGGATCGAGCGGCTGCAGCTTCAAGCGTTCGGAATGGCGCGCGACCAGCTCCTGCACACGGGCCGGCTGGAGCAGGAGGCTCCATTCCGCCTCCAGGAGGGAGAGCGTCTCCTTCTCCTGGTCGAGGCCGCGCTGCAGATCGGCCGCATGGTCCGCCACGGCTTCCGCCCGGTATTTGACCTGGAACACGAAGATCGCCGCACCGGCGGCGGCGATGACGGAAACAAACTGCAGCCAGCGGATCATGCGAAGGCCTCCGGACCGGGCACGCCGCGAAGGTGCGGAACGCCGATGGCTTGAAAATTCACCGCCCGAACCGGGGCGCCGGTGCGGATTGCCGCCCGGAGCCTTGCCGAGCGCGCTCGCGGATTGGCGGCGGTCTCCACCTCGCCGGGTTCAACGCCATGCGGCGTGAGGAGTCGGAAGCTCGGCGCCTCGACGGCGACGAGCGGGGCATGGCGGGAGCCGTGCGCCTCGCGCGACCGCTCCTGCAGGAAGCGCTTGACGATGCGGTCCTCCAGCGAATGGAAGGCCACCACGACGAGCCGCCCGCCTTCCCGCAACACCGCCTCCGCGGCGGCGAGAGCCTGCGCCAGCTCCTCCAGCTCGCGGTTGATGAAGATGCGAAGCGCCTGGAATGTGCGAGTCGCCGGATGGATGCGCTGAAGGTGGGCGGGGCCGGAAGCCGCGGCGACGATGTCGGCGAGCTGAACCGTGCTTTCGATCGGCGCCTCCGCCCGGGCTCGCTCGATTGCGCGGGCGATGCGTCCGGCGTTCCGCTCCTCGCCATAGACGCGCAGGATCCCCGCCAGCTCCTTGACCGAGGCGCGGTTCACGACAGCCGCCGCATCGGCCCCGCTCGGCCCCATCCGCATGTCGAGCGGCCCGTCGCGACGGAACGAGAAGCCGCGCTCCGCCTGGTCGAGCTGCATGGAGGAGACGCCGACGTCGAGCACCACGCCATCCGCCGGCCGGAATCCCGCGGCTTGCGCATGAGCGTCGAGGTCGGAGAAGCGCCCCTCGACGAGTTTCAGCCGGCCGCCGACCGCTTCGACGAGCTCGGCGCCCGCTTCGACCGCGCCGCGGTCCCGGTCGATCGCGAGCACCGTCCCACCTCCCTCCAGGATGGCGCGCGAGTAGCCCCCCGCGCCGAAGGTCCCGTCGACGTAGCGGCCGCCATCGACGACCGCGAGCTGCTCGATCACCTCGGACAGGAGGACGGGCACGTGGCGGGCCGGTCCGCCAGCAGCCTCAGTCGAAAAGCCGCGACCCGCCTTCATGCCGCGTCTCCCCTGCCCGAAGATCCCGGAAGCTGCGGAGTCGGATTTCCCTGCCCCGGATTTCCCTGGCCGAGCCCGCGGGTGACGGATCTGAGATGCGCGCGCGTCTCACGCTGGCGCTCGGCGAAGCGCTCCGGGGCCCAGACCTGGAACTTGAAGCCCTGGCCGACGAAGACCGCGATGTCCGCGATCCCGGCATAGGCGCGGAACTCATCCGGGAGCACGACGCGGCCGTCCGGGTCGATCTTCAAGACCCGGCTCTCGCCGTAAAAGGCGGTAGAGAGGCTCTCGTGGTCCTCGGAGAATGTCTGGAATACGGACAGCCGGTCGGCGATCGCAGCTTGCAGCCGCGCTCCGCCCGCATCAATCGCGGGACGGTCGAGCGCCGGATAGCAATAGAGCCCATCCTGCCCTTCGCGCGCCATGACGCCCCTGAACGGTGCCGGCACCGACACGCGGCCCTTCCCGTCGAGCCGGTTGGAGAATGTGGCGACGAAACCCTCCATTGCCCCTCAAGTCCGCCGCCCGCGAAGCCCGGCTTTGGCCGGGTTCGCCCCTCCATTGAGCCTCCGTTCTCCATGCACCGAAGCCGGATGCGCGAAGCTGCGAGAGCGCTTGCAGACGGGCGCGATAGCTTCGCTGCCGGGAAGATATGGGATAACATGGGACATCATGGGCGGTCAATGGAGCAGCACGGGCGCGAGTATCTTCGAACGCCCCAAATCCGGACTCGGCGACGATGCCGAGTGGTGCGGCTCAGTTGGTGAAGACAGCGTCGCCTCGGCACTCAGGAAGCCGCGGAGATCGCCGGCTTCGCTGGTGTTTCAAAAGCCTTTTCACCGCCGCCGAACGCGGCTAGGGCATGACAACGTGCTGAAATCGCCGAGTTTTCGAATGAGCATTTTCTCACGG
Source organism: Hyphomicrobiales bacterium (assembly GCA_013812985.1). Next base: position 4,196 of record JACCSN010000188.1, read on the forward strand.
ATCGCCGGGTTGCTGACGGGCGGCGCCGGCGCGGTTGGCGCCGCCGCGGCGAACCTGCGCGCCGCATTGGCGGCGCTGTCGGACAGCGATCTGCGTCGCCAGGCGGCGTTCGCCATCGCCATGATCGCGCTCTCCGCCAAGATGGCCAAGGCGGACGGCGTGGTGACGCGGCCGGAGGTCGACGCCTTCTGCCGGATGTTCACGATCCCGCGCGGCGAGGAGGCGAATGTCAGCCGCGTCTACAACCTCGCCAAGCAGGATGTGGCCGGTTTCGAAACCTACGCCCGCGATGTGGCGCACTTCCTGGCCGACGATGCGGGCATGCTCGAAGACCTGCTCGACGGCCTTTTCGACATCGCCAAGGCGGACGGCGCGGTCCATGAGCGCGAGCTCAGCTACCTCGCCCGCGTGGCGGAGCTTTTCGGGTTCGACGAGCACGCTTTCGCCCGCATCAGCGCCCGGCATATCCTGGGCAATGGCGGCGACCCTTACCTCGTGCTCGACGCCGACCCGTCCTGGGACACTGATCGCCTCCGCCGGCACTATCGCAAGCTGGTCTCCGAGAACCATCCGGACCGGCTGATCGCCCGGGGGGTGCCGGAAGAATTCGTACGGATCGCCAACGACCGGCTGGCTACAATCAACGCAGCCTGGGATCGGATCGAGGCGACCCGGCTTTCGACGCCGGCATGAATGCGCGTTTGACCGTGGAGCAGCGCCCCTCCCCCAATCACGGCGAGCGGACGCCCGGCCCGATCGACATCCTGCTCCTCCACTATACGGGGATGCCCGGCCGCGCCGAGGCGGCGCTCCGCTGGCTTTGCAGCCCAAAGAGCCAAGTCTCCTGCCATTACTTTGTTTTCGAGGACGGCCGCGTCGTTCAGCTTGTGCCGGAGGATCGCCGGGCCTGGCACGCCGGCGCGTCGCTCTGGGCGGGCAAGGCCGACATCAATTCCCGCTCAATTGGCATCGAGATCGCCAATCACGGCCATCCCGGCGGCCTGCCCGAATATCCCGACGCGCAGATCGAGGCGCTGATCGCGCTCTGCCGGGAGATCGTGGGGCATCATCCCATACCGCCCCACCGCATCCTCGCCCATTCCGACGTGGCGCCCGGCCGCAAGCTCGATCCCGGCGAACATTTTCCATGGCGCCGCCTCGCCCTGGCCGACATCGGCCACTGGGTCGAGCCGGCGGACGTCGAGGACGGCCGTTCGCTCCGGCGTGGCGATGCCGGCCCGGCGACCGAAGCGTTTCAAGCGATGCTTGCCCTCTACGGCTACGGGCTCGCCCTCGACGGCCGCTTCGGCCCGCGCACGGAAGACGTGGTCGCCGCCTTTCAGCGCCATTTCCGGCCAGCCCGCGTGGACGGCGTCGCCGATCGATCCACGATCCGGACGCTGCACCGATTGTTAATCCCGCTGCCCTGATACCTATCGGCAACAGCCAAGCCGAATCAGGTCCAAGGCATGTCCATGCGCCTAGTTCCAGTCACATTCCGGCCACATCCCTTAAACAGGGTCGCGAGCACAGAAAATTGTCCGGGACAGGCGTAATGGTGTTTCGTAGCTTGGCGGCGGTCGTTCCTGTCGTTTGCGTCATCAGTTTATTCGGGGATCCAAGTCTCGCTCAGGAGATTGAGCCGGCCATCGCAGGCGCCTTGGAAAGGGCCAAGTCTCAGCTCGCCGGGGGGGAGATTGTGGCCGGCCATCGGACCCGCGCAGCCGAGGTCGCTCGCAACGCCGACGCGGTGCGAGCAAGGCGGGTGCGCATTGTGCGCATCCAGCCTCCCGCCGCTCAGGTCGAGGCGGCTGCCGCCATCCCGCTTTCGTCTCACGCGGTGAACAAGCGCCTTGACGCCGTGTTCGGCCTGGTCGCGCCCGTCGAGGCGCCGGCGGAAGCGGCACGCCTGCCGGCGCCGAGGCCGGCGCCTGACGAAGACCTGGTCGCGCTGGCCTACGCCGACAGCGCCGACGAGGCGCGCGAGGGCGGTTCGGGCCTCTCGGCGATCGAGGAGCTTGTGGAAAAGCATGCCGAGGCCAATGATGTGCCGCCGGCGCTGGCCCATGCGCTTGTCGAGGTGGAGAGCAGCTACAATCCGAAGGCGACCGGCTCCAACGGCGAGATCGGCCTCCTGCAGATCAAGCCGCAGACCGCCCGCGCCTTTGGCTACAAGGGCTCGGCCAAGGGCTTGTACGACGCGGAGACCAACATCGCCTTCGGCATGAAATACCTGGGCAAGGCGCATGATCTGGCAGACGGCGACACCTGCGGCACGCTCCTGCGCTACAATGCAGGCCTCGACGCCAAGCGGAAGAGCGCCGCGTCGAACAAGTTCTGCGCCAAGGTGAAGCGCAAGATGGCGGAACGGGCGTAAGCCGCCCGCAGCCCGCGCTCAGCCGTTCGCGACCATCCGCGTTTCGGCTTCCGTCAGGTTGTAAAGGCGATTCACCAGGTCGTTCATGCCGGCTTCCTGTCGCCGGATGTCGGCGTCAAGGGCGGACAGTTCCACTTCAAGCGTGACGATCTGGCCAACGAGCGCCGGATTGTCGGGCGCGGCGAGCCTGCGAAGGGCAGTCGCGAGCTTCTTGCAGTCGGTCCTTTCAGTGATGGCGAAGGTCGCGGCCAGCACCTTTCCGCTGCGCGGCGGATGAACTCGCCTTCCGTTGCCTCGACGAAGATGCGGTCGACCGCCGGCGCGCCGTCGATCGAGAACGACAGTTCGCCGTCCTCGAAGCCGGCGGAGAGCGCAGCGGCCGGTGACAGCCGCGCCGTGATCGCGCCGTGGCGGGCGTCAGAAACGCTTTCGAGATGAATGAGAAAATCAGGTCGGCCATCGTGCCCGTGTAACATCGGGCGAGAGGAGCACACAATCAAAACGTGCTCCGCAGTCACGCCGGTTCGCGCGGCGCCATTCGGCGCCGTGATTGCTTGATCCGCGGCGTGGCAGGTGCGAGACGCGCCGCGCAGCGTGACCTTTTTGCGACGGCTTCGGGGCGCCGGCAATTCGTGGCTTTGCCGGCGCTTGGGGGAGGGCTAAGAGATACCTATGTAGGGGCGGATTCGCCCGACGCGCCCGTCCCCGCCCTTTGACCTGAAAGCTGCCCCGATGAGAGATCCCGCCGCTACCTACATGAACCTGCTGGTCCCCATGGTGGTCGAGCAGACCAACCGGGGCGAGCGCGCCTACGACATCTATTCCCGCCTCCTGAAGGAGCGGATCATCTTCATCACCGGTCCGATCGAGGACCACATGTCGACGCTGGTCTGCGCCCAGCTGCTCTTTCTGGAGGCCGAAAACCCCAAGAAGGAGATCGCCATGTACATCAACTCTCCGGGCGGCGTGGTGACCTCCGGTTTCGCGATCTACGATACGATGCAGTTCATCAAGCCGGCGGTCTCGACCTTGTGCATCGGCCAGGCCGCCTCGATGGGATCGCTGCTCCTCTGCGCCGGCGAGAAAGCCATGCGTTTTGCGCTGCCCAACGCCCGCATCATGGTGCACCAGCCGTCGGGCGGCTTCCAGGGCCAGGCCTCCGACATCGAGCGTCACGCCGAGGACATCATCAAGATGAAACGGCGGCTGAACGAGGTCTATGTGAAGCACACCGGCCAGAGCTACGAGGCGATTGAAACGACGCTGGACCGCGACTATTTCATGAGCGCCGAGCAGGCCCGCGATTTCGGCCTCGTCGATCAGGTCATCACATCCCGCCTTGCCCTGGAGCAGGTATCGGGCGACAAGCGGCCCTGAGCCCGACGGCAGGCGCGCCGCCATGCCGCCATTAAGTTAATCTTGAATTCTTGCGCCCAAGGATGGTTCGATGTGACCAAGGTGGGTGGTGGCTTGCCGGGGTCAGATCCAGGGCCCGGCCGAGCGCACTGAACGAGGTTTGATATGAGCAAGATCAGCGGATCAGGCGGCGGCGAGAGCAAGAACACGCTCTATTGCTCCTTCTGCGGCAAGAGCCAGCACGAGGTCCGCAAGCTGATTGCCGGCCCGACCGTCTTCATCTGCGACGAATGCGTCGAGCTGTGCATGGACATCATCCGCGAGGAGAACAAATCCTCGCTGGTGAAGTCGGGCGACGGCGTGCCGACCCCGATGGAGATCTACGAGGTCCTCAACGATTACGTGATCGGCCAGACGCACGCCAAGAAGGTGCTCTCGGTCGCCGTCCACAA
>JACCSN010000206.1 GCA_013812985.1 Hyphomicrobiales bacterium
GGTCGCGCCGTCAGTGCGCCGCTTCCCCCATCATCAGCGTCACGGCGCGGTCGGCCAGCGCCAAGGTGGGGCCGTTGGTGTTGCCCGAGACGATGGTCGGCATGATCGAGGCGTCGATGACGCGGAGCTGTTCCGCGCCGCGCACCCGCAAGCGCGAGTCGAGCACGGCGAGCGGGTCGCCGTCGGGACCCATGCGGCAGGTGCCGACCGGGTGGTAGTTGGTCTTCACCGTCTTCCGGCAGGCGTCGGCGAGCGCCTCGTCGCTCTCCGCGGCGGCGCCCGGAAAGATCTCGTCGGCCAGAAGCTCGCGCATCGGCGAGGTGCGGATCACCTCCCGGGCGAAGCGCATGGCGGCGATCTCCAGCCGGAGGTCGTCGGGATGGCCGAAAAAGTTGCAGTCGACCAGCGGCAGGTCATGCGGGTCGGCGGAGCGGAGCTTTACGCTGCCGCGCGCCTTGGGCCGGAGCAGGCATGAGGTGAAGGTCACGCCATGGGTGGGCGCGATGCCGCTCACGTCGCGGTCGAGATAGACGGTCGGCACGCAATAGAGCTGGATGGAGGCGTCCGCGCCGGCGCCGTCCGGATCGATGAAGGCGCAGGCCTCCACACCGGTCGTGGTCACCGGCCCGGAGCGGAACGCCACATATTGAGCGCCGTGCTTGAGCATCGCGAGGCCGCGGTCCTGGCCGAAATAGCCGTGCGGCCCGCTCGCCGCGGCGATGACGGGGACTTCGTGGTGGTCCTGCAGGTTCTGGCCGACGCCGGGCAGATCGACCCTGACCTCGATCCCGTGCCCGGAGAGCTGCCCGGCCGGGCCGATCCCCGACAGCATCAGGAGCTTTGGCGAGATATAGCTGCCGGCCGAGACGATGACTTCCGCGTCGGCATAGGCCTTTTCCGGCCCGTCCTCCGTCTCGTAGGCGACGCCGATGGCGCGGCGGCCGTCGAACAGGATGCGCGTCACGCGCGCGCCCGTGCGGACCGTCAGCCTCGGATTGCCCAGAACCGGCGCGAGGAACGCATCCACGGCGGAGCAGCGGCGGCGCGTCGCCGGGTCGATCGTATGCTGCATGAATCCGACGCCCATCTGGCGGGCGCCGTTGAAATCGGGATTGTAGGGGACGCCGAGCGCCTGCACCGCTCTGATATAGGCGCGGCTCACCTCGTCATGGTGGCCGAGATGGGAGACTTTCAACGGCCCGCTCGTGCCATGGAATTCGCCGCCGAGATGGTCGTTCTCCTCCTGGCGCTTGAAATGCGGCAGGAGGTCGCGAAAGCCCCAGCCTGAGCCCTGGCCGAGAGCGCGGTCCCAACCGTCGTAATCCTCCGCCTGGCCGCGGATATAGACCATGGCGTTGACGGCGCTGCCGCCGCCGAGAAGCTTCGCCTGCGGGATGATCGGCGCGCGGCCGTCGAGCTGCGGCTGCGGCACGGATTTGTGCATGGTGAGATAGGTATCGCGGGCGAGGTATTTCATGTAGCCGGCCGGCATGCCGAGGAGCCGGCTCGGCTTGGCCCCGCCCGCTTCCAGGAGCAGCACTCGGGCGGAGAACTCGGCGACCAGCCGGCTCGCCACCACGCACCCGGCGCTGCCGCCGCCGGCGATCACGTAATCGTAGCGGTGCTCCGATTCCCCGGCCATCCGGTTCAGCCGCGCCGGATGATGAGGACCGCCAGCGCCAGCGACAGGGCGGTGGCGATGTAGAGCGACAGGCCGAGCGGCTCGAAGAGGCGCATCCAGATCAGGTGGATGGCGACGAACAGCACGACGCCGATGAAGCCGCGGTCGAAGGCGTTCGTCTCGATCGGCAGGAAGCCTGGCCGGCGCGGCAGCGTCGGTTCCACGGGAGCGGCGACGGCGGCATCGGGCGGATCGGCCATGGTCGTCATCCCTTCACGGCGCCGAAGGTGAGGCCGGCGACGATGTGGCGCTGCGCCAGCCCGAGGAAGAGCAGGGCCGGCAACAGCGTCAGCATCGCGGTCGCCGCCATCTGGCCCCAATTGGTGCCGGTGACGGTGACGAACTCCGCCAGGCCGGTGGTGATCGTGCGCGCGTGGACGCTCGTCAGCGTCGCCGCGAAAAG
>JACCSN010000215.1 GCA_013812985.1 Hyphomicrobiales bacterium
GAGCAAGGACGTGATAAAGCTCACCTCCTGGCGCCATCCCCGCGACGGCTGATCGCTGCGTTTCTAAAGAAGATTTGCAAGCACTGCCGTGTTCGCGACAATTCTTTTTGAATATTTCTCGCTTTTCGAGCAGATCACATAAAACCAATTCTTCCGCATGCTGGGCGAGGACGATCAAGGCGCTCCTGTTCGACCATTCACTGGCGCCCGCAGGTGATCAACGCAGCGGTCGGGGTGATTGAGATGATCGGATCTTGCTGCTCGACACCCTGAATGACGAATTGAGTAAGCTATCGCTGTCGCTTTTTGGTGAGCGCAAGGAAATACGGGATGCCCGTGAGTACCTTCCAGAAGCTTCCTCCAAGCGGGAAAGCGCGCCAGCCCTCCCGGACATGATCGCCTCATACGACCAATTTCTGGCGCATCGCTATGCGAGCGACCTCGCCTACTATGATGAGCTCATTGCATCGCGCTCGCAGCGCCCGGAAAGCGAGCCGGCCGAAGCCCGGTCGCGTGCCGGATAGAACCGGCGATCCAGCGAAATGCTGGCCGAGGTGGCGCTGAACGTCCGGGAAGAATGGTCGGAGCGAGAGGATTTGAACCTCCGACCCCCTGCACCCCATGCAGGTGCGCTACCAGGCTGCGCCACGCTCCGACGTGGGTGGACTATAGTTGCCCGACTCCCCTGACGCAATGCCGATCAGGCTGCGACGCCGCCGCTCGGGTGGAAGCGTGCAGCCCCGGATTGCTGCTCGACAAGCCGGGTTTGCACGGTCTGCCGGTCCGCCGCGATGGCGCCCCAAAGGAGGCCGAACAACAAATAGACGTGGCGCCAATGGTCGATGTCGATGACGGTCGCCATGACGATATGCCCGGCGAACACGATGTAGGCGGCCTGGGTCGCAACCTGGATCGGCCCGGTGCGGAACATCAGCGGGAACGCGGCCAACAGAGTCCAAACCACAAGGCCCGAGAACGCGACAAACCCAAGCCATCCGTAGGTGGTTATGGTCTTCAGCCAGATATTGTGCTCGTCCTCGCCGAACATCCTGCCGAATTCCGACGACCCGATGCCGAGCGGATGGTCCAGCATCAAATTGAACCCGAGCGCGTAGCGCTCGAAGCGCCCGAAACGGCCGCCATCGTACTCCTGGATGATCTGCGCGCGTTGCTGGAAAAGGTCCGCCACAGAGGGCAGCGAGAGCGCCGCGGCGAGCAATAAAGCGATCAAGGCTAGTCCGACCGCCGCGACGCCCACATAGCGCATTCGCGCCGAAGGGCTGCGTTCCGTCAGGAAGAGGACGATCCCCATCATCAACGCGGTGAGGACGGCGAGGCCCCACGTCGCGCGCGAGAAGGACAGGAAAATTCCGGCGAAGAGGATGAGCGCCAGCGTCCCGTTGGCGAGGGCGCCGCCAAGGCGGTGGGTCAGCGCCCGCCGGACCAGGACGATGAACGGGAAGATCAGGAAAGGGCCGAAGACGTTCGGGTCCTGAAAGCCGCCGGCGGCGCGGCCGAACTTGACGAACATCTCTCCGGTCAGCCCGAAATAGCCGAGGATGCCTAAACCGGCGGTGAGGAGGGCCGAGAAGATCCATGCGCCGACGATCGTATCAAGCCGGTCCGCGCCCTGGCCGATAAGGGCGGCGTAGAAGCAGGCGCTGAGCGCCAGGAACCCGCTCACCGCCATGTAGATGGGCTGCTCGTCGAGATCGACCGCCTGCGCGGCGGCGATGACCCCACCGGCCAGGAACAACGTCATCAGGACCACCAGCGGGCTGATCGCGCGCGGCACGCTCAAGCCGAGGATCATCCAGAGCGGGATGATCGCGGCGAGAAAATACTCATAGGGCGCCGGCTCGACGAAGACGAAGCCGCCCAGGAACACCGCGAACCACAGGATGGCGTTCGAGAAGCTTCGGGTCGGCAAGCCGGTCGGACGCGCGACCGCGGTCCCGGCGGGGTTCAATAGGCGTTCTCCGTATTGAGCAGACGGACGGGTGTCAGGATCAGGATGTAGAGGTCGAGGAGCACGGACCAGTTCTCGATGTAGAAGAGATCGTGCTCGACCCGGCGCTCCAGCTTCTCCTGCGTGTCGGTTTCGCCGCGCCACCCGTTCACCTGGGCCCAGCCGGTTATACCGGGCTTCACCCGGTGACGGGCGAAATAGCCGTCCACCACCTGCTCATAGAGGCGGTCGGCGGCCTTTGCCTGGATGGCATGCGGCCGCGGGCCGACGAGCGACAGATCGCCCCGGACCGCGACGTTGATCAGCTGCGGCAGCTCGTCGAGGCTGGTCTTGCGGATGAAGCGGCCGACGCGGGTGATGCGGGAATCGCCGCGCGTCACCAGCTTGGCCGCGTTGGCGTCCGTCTGGTTCACATGCATCGACCGGAACTTGAAGACCTCGATCAGCTCGTTGTTGAAGCCGTAGCGCTTCTGCCGGAACAGGACGGGGCCGGGGCTGTCGAGCTTGATGGCGGCCACCACCGCGAGCATCAGAGGAACCGCCGCGACAAGCAGCAGCGCGCCGGCGATGCGGTCGAACGCCGCCTTCACCACATAGTCCCAATCGGCGATCGGCTTGTCGAACAGGTCCAGGAACGGCACCGAGCCGACATACGAATAGGAGCGTGGCCGGAAGCGCAGCTTGCTGGACCGGGCGGAAAGCCGGATGTCGACCGGCAGCACCCAGAGCTTCTTCAGAAGGCCTACGAGGCGCTGCTCGGCCGCCATCGGCAGCGCGACGATGAGCATGTCGATCTCCGCCTGACGGCCGAATTCCAGCAGCTCGTCGATACGCCCGAGCCGCGGCAGCCCCTCGTTCAGAGCCGGGACGCGTGCGTCCTCGCGGTCGTCGAAGACGCCGCAGATGCGGATGTCGTTGGCCGGCTCCTGCCGCAGGGCATGGATCAGCTCGACCGCTTCCGGGCCGCCGCCGACGAGCACCGCGCGCCGCTCCAGGACCCCCGCCGCGGTCCACCCGGCGACCAGCCGGCTGACGATGACCCTGAGCACGATGATGGCGAAAAGGCCGGACATGAACCAGCTGGCCAGCCAGACGCGCGAGAAGTCCTCGCTCATCTTGAGGAAGAAGAGCACCAGCGTGAAAGAGCTGAAGATCGCAGTCCACGCGCCGATGACGCGGCCGAGATCGAAAACGAAGCGCCGGTATGCGCCAACCGTATAGCCGCTGAAGCCGCCGATCAGGATTGTCGTGGCCAGGGGGAGGACAAGCGAGGCGAGAACATATCTGACGCCGATCGTCTCGGCCGGCGCGACATAGAGCCAAAGTATGACGGCGCTGACCGTGGCGAGACAGCTGAAATCCGCCAGCCGCGCAAAGGCGGACAGGACGCCAGGGGTGATGAAGCGTCGCCGCAACGTGGCGGCGATCTGCGCGGCGCCGATGTTCAGCGGCGTTCGCGCTCCGAAAATCACCGGAGACATGGGGGATAGGCTCGATTCCGCAGCCGAGAAGACGCGGTCGCTCTCCATGACGCTCATAGCCTTGTGTCCGCCTGCCATCTCTGATCCATGAGTGACGCGGGCGGGCGGCGGAATCAATTTAATCCAAACCGTAAGGTTACCGTGGAAGCCGCCGGAGAAGGCCTAGAACAGCCGCTCATAGACATAGATCGTATCGCCGGGGCGGATCGGCTCGGTGACGGCGATACGGCCTTCGTAGAGCTTCTCGTCGATCGTCCGGCTCACTCGGACGACCCGCAGATTGGCGCGGTCCGTGAAGCCGCCGGCTACGGCGATCGCAGTCTCGGCCGTCATGCCGGGAACATAGGTGTATTGGCCGGGGTTGCCGACCTCGCCGAGGGCGAAGAATGGTCGGTAGGCGGCCACCTCCACCGACACGTTCGGGTCGCGCAGGTAGGCGGCGCCCAATCTGCCGGCGATCCGTCCGGCGATTTCCTCGGTCGTGGAGCCGCGAACCGCCACGTCGCCGATGAGCGGCATGGAAATGTAGCCGGATTGGTTGATGCTGTAGAGGTTCGTGAGGCTCGCCTGCTCGAACACCACGACGCGCAGCTGATCGCCGGTGTCCAGCCGGTAGGGTCCCTCGATCATCGCCGACGCGACCGGGAGCGGCGGCCGCTCGCATCCGCCCAGGCCGGCGCCGGCCAGAGCCGCGACGACGACAGCAAGGACGCGAAATCGAATCATGTACTTTCCCGCTGGCGAGGACGCCTGATTTGCAGGCTCAAATTGCCGTCTTATGGTTAACGCTCCGCTAATCCTGATCGCGGATAGTTCTTGTTCTTAACGCCCTCCTAACCATGATTCGGTGAGGGTGCCGCGGAGAGATGGAGCAGCCGCGATGGCGCAGATTCGTGAAACCGAGCTCGATGTCGGCGCCTTGGCCAGAGCACTGTGGCGGCGGGCGTGGCTGCTCGTGCTGCTGGCGGGCCTGGCCGCGGCCGGAACTTACTACGCGCTAGGCTTCGTGGAACCGCTCTATACCGCCGACACCAGCATCCTGATCGAGCAGCGCGAATCGCCGCTGACGCGCCCGCGTGAGGATGGGCAGAACACCACGACCGTTTTTGACGAGTCCGCGATCCAGAGCCAGGTCGAGGTGTTGCGGTCGCGCGAAATCGCCGAGGCCGTCATCGACCGGCTGGACCTGACCCGGCGGCCGCAATTCGACCCGGCGACTGCGCCCTCGCTGATCGGCTCCTTAAGCGTGCTGCTCGGCATCGAGAAACATCCGGTCGAAGCGACGATACGCCAGCGCGTGATGGACAGCTATTTCGAGCGCCTCACGGTCTACCCGGTGCAAAAATCACGCGTGATCACCGTGGAATTCTCCGCGCCCACCGCCGCGCTGGCCGCCGAGGTCGCGAACGCGGTGGCCGAAGCTTTCGCCGATTTGCAACAGGACGCCAAACGCGAATCCGCCGTGGCGGCGACGTCCTGGCTGGAGCAGGAAATCGATCGCTTGCGTGAACGCGTGGCGGAATCGGAACAGGAGGTCGCCGATTACCGCGCCAACAACGAACTTTTCGACGTCGACAGCCAGTCCGGGAGCCTGTCGACGCAGCAGCTCGGCGACCTCAATGCGGAACTCGCGCGCGCCAGGGCCGCACGCGCCGAAGCCGAGGCCCGCGCCCAGCTGGTGGAGCAGGTGCTTGCCGAGGGAGGCTCGCTGGAGACCTCTCAGGAGGTTCTCGATTCGGCGCTGATCCAGAGGCTGCAGGAGCGTCAGGTCGCGCTTGGCGCGCAAATCGCCGAGCTGTCGACGACGCTGCTGCCGGCGCATCCGCGCATTCGCGCCCTCCAGGGGCAGCTCGCCGATCTGGAAGGGCAGATCCGCCAGGAAGGCCGCAAGGTCCAGACGTCGCTCAACACGGCGGCCAGGGTCGCGGCGGCGCGCGAGCAGTCCCTGCTGGCGAGCCTGGATGACGCCTAGGTGGAGGTGTCGCGCTCCGGCGGCGAAGAGATCGAGCTGCGCGCATTGGAGCGGGAGGCCGCCGCCCAGCGCGGCCTCCTGGAATCGCTGCTGGCCCGCTATCGCGAGGCGCTGGCGCGCACCGATGCCGACTACCTGCCGGCCGACGCCCGCATCATCTCGCGGGCGGTGGCGCCGGGCGAGGCCTCGTTCCCGAAACGGACGATGATGGCGACGGCCGCCGGCCTCGCCACGTTCCTGATAGCCTCTGCAATCCTGATGCTGCGGCAATTCACATCCGGCCGTGCGTTCCGTGTGATCGACTATGGGATGATGGGGGCGCCCGGGAGATGGCGCGAACCAGGGAGCGCCGCCCTGATGCCGGTCGCCTATTCCGCGCCGGAGCAGGCGTTTCGCCGCTCCCCGAAGGCTGCCGCGGTATCGAGGCGGGACTTCACGGTTCGCGACCGGACGGCGGAAGAGGCGGATGTGGTTATTGTGCCGCCTGCGCCGGCTCGGGCTTTGCATCCGGCCCCGGTTTCCATCGACCAGAGCCCGGCGCCTGATGCGACGGCCGAAACTGCCAGTGCGCCGGAGGAGGCTCCTGCTCTGGCGGACGCGCCCGCGGTCCTGACAGCCGCGACGGCGCCGGTGGACGCGCCTGCTCTGTCGGACGCCGCTCCGGCGGCGATAGCGGCCGCGGCGCTGGCGTCTGTCGCCAGCACCCCAGCCGGGGCCGACCAGCCGAATGCCGACCGGCCGGATACGGCGGAGCTTTCCGATGCTTTTGGCGATGACGGCGTTCGCGTCGCGGTGGTCGCCGGCGTGACAGGGGAGCAGGGGGCAGGGAAGATCGCCTTCGCCGCCGGCCGCCGGGCCGCCGACGCTCACCGGCTTGTCCTTCTGGATCTTGGAGCGACGCCGTCCGACGCGCTTGGCGGATACGAGCAGCCCGGTCTGGGCAACCTCCTCGCCGGCGACGCCGCCTTTGGCGAGGTCATCCAGCGTGACGAGGAGTCGCGGGTGCATTTTATCCCGATGGGCGCGGCGGGGAAGAACGTGTCGCCGCACAGGCTGCGGGCCGTCATCGGCGCCCTCACTCGCACCTACGACAAGGTCATCCTGGTCGCCAACTCGATGCAGGATTGGCCAGCCGAGCTACAGCCCGACCTGGCCGCCATCATCTGCCCGCCGGACGCCACGGAACAAGCGCGTAGCGAGGCGCTGGCGGCCGTGCTCGCCCGCGGGGCGGGACGCGCGCTGGTCGTGCGCTTCGGGGGCGAGCCGGCCGATGCGGATCGACCCCAACAAACGAGCGAGGCGGCCTGAGCCGCGTCGCCATCGTGGTGCGCTATGCCCTGATACGCGCTGCGCTCGAGGCGCTTGCCGCAACACGCGCCTCTCGATGGATGCCCGCGGCGCCGGATTTTTCCGGCTTCGTCGTCACGCTGCATCATGTCCGTCCAAGAGAGCCAGGCGCCTTCGACCCAAACGGAATCCTTTCGGTCACACCGGAGTTCCTGGATTCGTTTCTGGCCCGCTTCAGATCCGCAGGCTGGCGGTTCGTCCCGGCCGCGGAACTCGTCGGTTCCGGAACTTACCCTGACGGCGCGCGTCGGCTCGCGGTGACGCTCGACGACGGTTTCCGCGACAATCTCCAGCACGCTTTGCCGGTGTTCCGGCGCCACTCCGCACCCTTCACGATCTATGTCTGCCCCGGATTTTCCGACCGGACATCGGAGCTGTGGTGGGAGGCGCTCGAGCGCATCATCGCGGCAGCGGACGCGGTTGCCGTTGACGGGCACGGGCCGGCGCCCAGGCTCTCCGCCCGCACGCCCGCGGAGAAACAGCGCGCGTTCCAGCTTTGGGCGAAGTGGCTGACGACGGAGGCCGACGAGACCCGTCAGCGCGTCGCGATCCGGGCGCTTGCCGCCGCCTATGGCCTCAATCTGGCTGAACTCGCCCGCGAGCTGGTCATGGACTGGGACGAGGTTCGCGCCGTCGCCGCCGATCCGCTTTGCGCGATCGGCGCTCATACGATGACGCACCCGGCGCTGGCGCGCCTCCCGCCCGATGCAGCGCTTCGCCAGATGCGCGAGAGCGCCGACCGGATCGAAGCGGAGATCGGCGTGCGCCCGCGAACGATCGCCTTCCCGTATGGCTATCCGGCCGCGGCTTCGGCCCGCGAGGCGCGGCTCGCCGAGGAGGCGGGCTTTGCCGCCTCGTTCACCACGCAGCCGGGCTACATCTCGACACGAGGGAGCCGCCACGCGCTTCCGCGCGTCTCGGTGAACGGGCTCTACCAGGAGCTCCGCTATCTGGATGCGCTGCTCACCCCTGGCCTGTGGCGGCTCAGGAACCGCATCCGCTCACGGCGCTAGGCCGCCGGCCGGTCGGGCTTCGACATCCAGGCGATCAGCGCCGCCGCGGGAAGCACCCAGAGCAGGCCGGCGACCATGAAGAAGATGAGCTGCGCCCAGCCGGAGGCGTTGGGCAGCCTTGCCGCGGCGACCGTCATCGCGATCAGCGCGTATGACGAGACGAAGATCACAAGCACGATCGTGCCGACGAGCTTGCGGATACGCTGAGGCATGGCGTCCTTTCGGGGCGGCTGCTCCTCCATATGGGGCCGACGTGGATGTCGGCTCGCGACCGGGTGTCGCGCGCAAGCAGCGCGGCCTTGTTCCGGTCCCGGGACGCTCCACCTCAACGATCATGGTCGCACTGGCAACCTATGGCGTCTCCACGGCGGAGCCGGGAACCCGGCGGTTGGGCGCGGTCCGGGTCTGGCTCGCCGTTCTTATTTTCCTTGTCTTCGGAATGGTGCTGGTCGGCGGGGCGACCCGGCTCACCGAATCGGGGCTGTCGATCACCGAGTGGAGGCCGATCGCCGGCGCTATCCCGCCGATGGGCGAAGCGGCATGGCAGGCGGCCTTCGAGCTTTACCGCCGGAGCCCGCAATACGAGCTTCTCAACCGTGGCATGAGCCTTGCCGAATTCCAGGCGATCTTCTGGTGGGAATGGGCGCACCGCGAGCTCGGCCGTTTCATCGGGCTCGTCTACATCGCGGGCTTCTTCTGGTTCGCCATCAAGCGGGCCGTCCCGCCCCGGACCATGGTTGCGCTGGCCTTGATGGGGGTTCTGCTCGGCGCGCAGGGTTTTGTCGGCTGGATCATGGTCGCCTCCGGGCTGGAGCCCGGAATGTCGGCGGTGGCGCCAGTGAAGCTCGCGCTGCATCTGATCCTGGCGTCCCTGTTCTTCGCCGCGCTGGTCGCGACGTTCGTCGGGCTGGGTGGCGCTGCAAGCGAGGCGGCTCCGCCGCGGGTCCGCGGGGCCGCTCGTCTTCTCGTCCTCCTGGGCTTCGCCCAGATCGCTTTGGGCGGCTTGGTCGCCGGTCACGATGCGGGGCTCACGTATAATACCTGGCCGCTGATGGACGGTCGCTGGGTCCCGAACGGGCTCTGGCTCCTCCAGCCTGCCTGGCTCAACCTCGTCGACAATGTCACAACGATCCAGTTCAACCACCGGATCGGCGCCTACGTGCTTGCCGCGTCTATTGTGGGCTACGCCATAGCGCTCCGCGGCGCGGAAGGGCCGGCGCGCGGGCGCGCCGTTCTGATGCTGGCGCTGGTGCTGGCCCAGATGGCGCTGGGGATCATGACGCTCGTTCTCATTGTGCCCATAAGCTTGGCGCTCGCTCATCAGGGCGTGGCCCTGGTCCTGCTTCTCGTGCTCGTTTGGAACGCCAGCGTGCTCCAGCGAGGCGCGCGCGCCAAATCCGGCGGGTAAGGCAGGCCGGATTCCGTCCAGGGTCCCGTGAGGTCAGGCCTTGCGCTCGCCGGCCATTGCAGCTAGCGCCTTGTCGGCTGAAAGGGCGATGCAAGCCTGCCGGCCGGTATCGCCGAGCCGGACCGCGGAGCCCCCGGGTCCTGCCTTGACCATACCGAACTTCATCACCATCGCCCGGCTGCTCAGCGTTCCGCTGATCGTCTGGCTGATGATCGCCGACCGCTTCATGGGGGCCACCGTGCTGTTCGTCATGGCGGGCCTGTCGGACGCGGCGGACGGCTTCATCGCCAAGCGCTTCGGCGCGGCGTCGGAGCTCGGCGCCTATCTCGACCCGGTCGCCGACAAGGCGCTGCTCGTCTCCGTCTTCGTCACGCTCGGATTCAAGGGCGCCCTGCCGGCCTGGCTGATCGTGCTTGTGGTGAGCCGCGACATCCTGATCATCGGCGGCATCCTGCTGGCATACCTGCTCAGCAATCCCATGGAGGTCCGGCCGCTCTGGGTTTCCAAGATGAACACCGCCGCCCAGATCATCCTGATCGCCCTGGTGCTGGGCGCCCAGTCCGGCGCGTCGATCTTCCAACCCTTGCTCGCGGTCTTCGTGCTCGCCGCGGCGGGATTGACGGTCGCTTCCGCCGCCGCCTATCTCGTCGAGTGGGTTCGGCACATGGCCGGCGGGCCGGGTGACCCGCCCCGCGACAGCAAGGAGGGCCGTCGGTGACACTCGGGCGTCAGGCGGCATTCTGGATAGGCGTCCTGCTCCTCATCCTGCTGTTCTTCTGGGTCTTCAGCGAAATCCTGCTGCCCTTCATCCTCGGCCTGGCGCTCGCTTATCTGCTCGATCCGATCGCCGATCGGCTGGAGCGAGCCGGAATGAGCCGGTTCTGGGCCACCATCAGCATCGTGCTCATCACCGTGCTGACGATCGGCCTGGTCGCCCTCCTTGTCATTCCGGTGCTGATCTCGCAACTTGCCGGCTTCCTGGAGCGGCTGCCGTCCTATGTCGAGCAGCTCCGCAGTCTCGCCAGCCGGTTCTTCCAGACCCGCATCGGCCAGTATTTCGGCCCGCAGGAGGGGAGCGCGGGCGTTGAGCAGGTGGTCTCCCAAGGCGCCTCGTGGATCGCCTCGGTGCTGGAATCGATTTGGGCCGGCGGCCAGGCGCTGATCGGGGTCGTCAGCCTGATCGTCGTGACGCCGGTCGTCACGTTCTACATCCTCTACGACTGGGACCGGATGCTCGCCCGCCTGGACGCGCTTGTGCCGCGCGACCATATCGCGACGGCGCGCCGGCTGGCCTCTGAGATCAACGCCGCCATGGCCGGCTTTGTCCGCGGGCAGGGCTCGGTCTGCCTCATCCTCGGCATTCTCTATGCGATCTCGCTCTCCGTGGTGGGGCTGAATTTCGGCTTCCTGATCGGCGCCGTTTCGGGCCTCATCAATTTCATCCCGTTCGTCGGATCCATTGTCGGATTCATCACGGCGGTGGGCGTCGCGATCGTGCAGTTCTGGCCGGACTGGATTCCGATCGTCGTCGTCGCCGCCATTTTCGCCGGCGGCCAGTTCCTGGAAGGCAACATCCTGCAGCCGCGCCTGGTCGGCTCCAGCGTCGGCGTGCATCCGGTCTGGCTCATGTTCGCGCTGTTCGCCTTCGGAACCCTGTTCGGCTTCGTCGGGCTGCTGCTCGCCGTTCCAGCGACCGCGGCGCTTGGCGTCATCGTCCGCTTCGCCGTCGAGCGCTACCGCCAGAGCGGCATCTATTGGGGCCATGAAGGCGGCCCGCCGGAGGATCGCCTGCTCTGATGGCGATCCAGGCGCCCTCGCAGCTCCCCTTGGCGCTCGCCCACCCTCCGCAACATGGACGTGACAGTTTTCTTCCGGGCAGGTCGAACCGCGCCGCCCTCGCTTTGGTTGAAAGGTGGCCGGACTGGCCGGCGCCGATCGCGCTCCTCAGCGGCCCGGCCGGCTCCGGCAAGACGCATCTGGCGCACATCTGGGCGGAGCGATCGGGGGCTCGCCTGATAGCGGCGACGGATCTCGCTTTCCCCGGGCGGGTCCAACTAGCGCGCGGAGAATGGATCGCGATGGAAGATGTCGCGCCAGAAGATGTCCCGGAGGCGGAGCTCTTCCATCTCATCAACAGCGCCCGGGAGAGCGGGGCGGGGCTCCTCATCACCTCCCGCGCCGCGGCTCCCACTTGGCGGATCGCTCTTTCGGATCTCCGCTCGCGGCTGCGCTTGGCGGCGCCGGCGGCGCTGGAGGCGCCCGACGACGACCTGCTGCGTCAAGTGCTCGTCAAGCTCTTCGCCGACCGCCAGCTCGTGGTGGAGCGGCCGGTGATCGACTTTCTCCTGGTCCGGATGGAGCGGTCGCTCAGCGCCGCCGGCCAGCTTGTGGAGGCCCTCGATCGCGAGGCCTTGGCGCAAGCCGGCCCGATCACCCGGCCGATGGCGGCGCGGATACTTTCCGCGGCTGCGGATTCCGCCGCCGAGTTTGCGGTTCGCAAATAGGTCGTCATCATTATGTACCCAAAGCGCTTCGAGAATTGATCGCCGCTACGGGTGAGACTGTGATGAGCCAAGCCTTCGCCGAGACAGCACCTTTCCAAGGCGCAAGCCCCGAGTCGGCCCGGCCGCCGGCGCTCGCCGGGAACCCGGCGCGATTCATCAATCGCGAGATTTCCTGGCTGGAGTTCAACCGGCGCGTCCTCGAGGAGTCGGAAAACCCTAACCACCCGGTGCTGGAGCGGCTGCGGTTTCTCTCCATCTCCGGGAAGAACCTCGACGAGTTCGTCATGGTTCGCGTCGCAGGCTTGACCGGCCAGGCGCGCGAGCTGATCTCCACGATCAGCGACGACGGGCTTTCTCCTGCCGAGCAGCTTCGCGCCATCGACGCCAAGCTGAACGAGCTGGTGCTCCAGCAACAGGCCAACTGGCGCGCGCTGCGCGGCGAACTGGCGCGGGCTGGGGTCGTCATCGTGGATGCCGAAGCGCTGAACCGGCCCGATCTCGCCTGGCTGGACGGCTATTTTCTCGAATCCGTCTTTCCCGTCCTGACGCCGCTCGCCATCGATCCGGCGCACCCGTTTCCGTTCATCCCCAATCTCGGCTTCACGCTGGCTCTGCAGCTTTCCAGCGGCAAGGGGCGTGACATGC
Source organism: Hyphomicrobiales bacterium (assembly GCA_013812985.1). Next base: position 12,340 of record JACCSN010000215.1, read on the forward strand.
AGGCGCTCATCCGGGTGCCGGGCAGCCTGGAGCGGTTCATCGCGTTGCCGCGCGGCGACGGCCCGGCGGCGCCGCGCTACATCATGCTGGAGGACGCGGTCAGCCTGTTCATCCCGCGTCTCTTCCCCGGGTTTGAAGTGAGCGGGCAGGGAGCGTTCCGTCTCATCCGCGATTCCGATATCGAGATCGAGGAGGAGGCGGAGGATCTCGTCCGTTTCTTCGAGCGTGCGCTGAAGCAGCGCCGGCGCGGCACCGTCATCCGGCTGGAAGTCGAGGAGGACATGCCGGAAGCGCTCCGCCTCTTCGTCCAGCGGGCGCTGGCGCTTCCCGACAACGAGGTTCACATCATTCCGGGCATGCTCGGCATCGACCACCTGTCGCAGCTGGTCGCCATCGACCGTCCCGACCTGAAATTCGAGCCCTACGCGCCGCGTTTTCCCGAGCGCATCCGCGAGCATGGCGGCGATTGCTTCGCCACCATCCGCCAGAAGGACATGATCGTTCACCACCCGTACGAATCCTTCGACGTGGTGCTGCAATTCCTCCGCCAGGCGGCGGCCGATCCCGATGTGGTGGCGATCAAGCAGACGCTCTACCGGACGTCCAACGATTCTCCGATCGTCAAGGCGCTGATCGAGGCGGCCGAGAGCGGCAAGTCGGTGACGGCGCTGGTGGAGCTCAAGGCCCGCTTCGACGAGGAAGCCAACATCAAGTGGGCGCGCGATCTCGAACGCGCCGGCGCCCAGGTCGTCTACGGCTTCATCGAGCTCAAGACCCACGCCAAGCTGTCGCAAGTCGTGCGCCGGGAAGCGGGCGGGCTGGCCAGCTACGTCCATGCCGGAACCGGCAACTACCACCCGATCACCGCGCGCATCTATACGGACCTCAGCTATTTCACCGCCGATCCGGTGATCGCCCGGGACGTGGCGCGGCTCTTCAACTTCATCACCGGCTACGCGCCCCCGCAGGATTTGAAGCGCATCGCGGTCTCCCCTCACACTTTGCGCGGGCGCATCCTCGAGCATATCGAGGCGGAGACCAGCCACGCCGGCGCGGGGCGCCCGGCGCAGATCTGGATCAAGATGAACTCCCTCGTCGACCCGGAGATCATCGACGCGCTTTATCGCGCCAGCCAGGCCGGGGTGCAGATCGAGCTCATCGTTCGCGGCATCTGCTGCCTCAGGCCACAGGTGCCGGATATGTCGGAGAACATCCGAGTCAAGTCGATCGTCGGCCGGTTCCTCGAACATTCGCGAATTCTGTGCTTCGGCAACGGGCATGGGCTCCCATCCGACGAAGCGATCGTCTATATCGGCTCGGCCGACCTGATGCCGCGCAACCTGGATCGGCGCGTGGAGGCGATCGTCCCGATCAGCAATCCAACGGTCCACAGGCAGGTTCTCGACCAGATCATGGTAGCCAATCTGATGGACAACGAGCAGAGCTGGGAGGTCCTGCCCGACGGCACGTCGCGGCGGATTCATCCAGGCGAGGGCGAGGAGCCGTTCAACGCGCATCGCTATTTCATGACCAATCCCAGCCTGTCCGGCCGCGGCCGCTCGCTGAAATCATCGCCGCCACGTGCTTTTACGCCGCTCAACCGAAGCTGAGCCGGATCCGGCCCAGGGGCGTATCGCTGGCGATGGCCCCGTCGCCGTCATCGATATCGGGTCGAACTCCGTTCGTCTGGTCGTCTATGAACGGCTTGCCCGTTCGCCGACGCCGCTGTTCAACGAGAAGATGCTGGCCGGCCTCGGGGCAGGCGTGGCGGAAACCGGCCGGCTCGCCCCCGACGCGGTGACCAAGACCAAGGCCGCGCTCCGCCGCTTCGCGGCGCTGGCCGAGCAGATGGGCGTCACCGAGCTGGAGGTCCTCGCGACCGCGGCCACGCGCGAGGCGTCGAACGGAGCCGACTTCATCCGCGATATCGAGGCGATCTGCGGGGTTCCGGTCACCGTGCTCTCTGGCGCCGACGAGGCCCGCATCGCCGCGCTCGGGATCGTCGCGGGCTTTCAGAACCCTGACGGCGTGGCCGGCGACCTCGGCGGCGGCAGCCTTGAGCTGACCGAGGTGAGCGGCAGGCAGGTCGGCGTCGGCGACAGCCTGCTGCTCGGCGGCTTGCGCCTGCAGACGACATCCAAGGGGTCCGTGAAGGCGGCGCGCGATCTCGCACGGCGGGCGCTGGAGGGCTCCAAGGTCGTCGGCCGCATGGAGGGCCGCTCATTCTATGCGATCGGCGGCACATGGCGTTCGCTGGCGCGGCTCCACATGCACGAATGCGGCTATCCGCTGCAAGTCATGCACGAATACAAGATAGGCGCCGGCCAGGCCGAAGATTTCCTGAAATTGCTCTCGCGCGGTTCGCTGGAGTCGGTTCCCGGCATCGAGGTCGTCTCCAAACAGCGCCAGACGCTGTTGCCTTTCGGGGCCGTCGTGCTCGCGGAGGTTCTGCGGGCAGGCAAGCCCAAGACCTTGATCATCTCCGCCCTGGGCCTGCGCGAGGGGCTGCTCTATTCGAAGCTTTCACCGGAAGAGCAGGCAGAGGATCCGCTGCTCTCCGCCGCGCGGGAATTGTCGCTGCTGCGTTCGCGCTCGCCGCAGCATGCGGAAGAGCTGATCGCGTGGTCCGATCAGGCGATGCAGGCTGTTGGGCTCTTGGAATCGGCGGAGGAGAAACGGCTCCGCGCCGCGGCGTGCCTCCTGTCCGACATCGGCTGGCGGGCGCACCCCGATTATCGCGGCGAACAAAGCCTCAACATCATCTCGCATGCGGCTTTCGTCGGGATCGACCATCCCGGCCGGAGCTACCTCGCGCTCGCCGTCTACTACCGCCATGCCGGGCTCACCGACGAGCATCTGGGCCCCGGCATACGCGAGCTGGCGCCGCTGAAATATCGGGAGGCGGCGCGGGCCGTCGCCGGCGCGTTCCGCGTCGCTTACCTGGTGTCGGGCGCGGTCGAGGGCGTCCTGCCCCGCACGCGCCTCCGCCGCTCCAATGATCGCGTCGAGCTCGTCCTGCCGGTCGAGCTGAGAGACCTTGCAGGCCCCCGGCTCGAGACGCGCCTGAAGCAGTTCGCCGCGCTGGGCGGGCTCACGTCGCGGATTGTTGTCGACGGCTGATCACTCCGCGGCGATCCGCTCCGGCGCTTCGAGCGCGACCGCGACCACGCCCCGCGGCGACATCGACAGCGCCAGCTCGCCGCGTTTCAAGGCCAGCGCCTGCTCGCCGAACAGCTGCCGCCGCCAACCCTTCAGCGCTTGCACATCGGCGCGATCATCGGCGGCGATGGCTTCAAGATCGTCCGCATTGGCGATCACGCGGGCTGCTACGGCATGGTCCTCGGCAACCATCTTCAGGAGCACTTTCAGGAGTTCGGCGGCCGCGCCGGCATGTTCCGAGACCGGTCGTTGGCGTGGCACGCTGGGCAGGGCGCTTTCCGCCAGGGCGAACACCTCCTCCACGGCGCCCAGGATTCCCCGAGCGAGGCTGGAGCGTTCGAAGCCGCGCGGGATCGCCCTGAGCCGCCCAAGCGCTTCCGCGTCGCGCGGCTGCTGGAGCGCGACCTCGTAAAGCGCGTCGTCCTTCAGCACCCGGCCGCGCGGCACGTCGCGCTCCTGGGCCTCCCGCTCGCGCCAGGCGGCGAGCGCCTGCAGGATGGCGAGCTGCCGCGGCTTCTTCACCCGCATTTTCAGCCGCTGCCAGGCTTCCTCCGGCTCCGTCCGGTAGGTCCGCGGATCGGAGAGAACCGCCATCTCCTCCGCCACCCATTCGGTGCGCCCCTGTTCGGCCAGCTGCGCGGCGAGCGAAAGGTAGACGTCGCGCAGATGCGTCACGTCGGCGATGGCATAGGCGATCTGCTTGGCGTTGAGCGGTCGGCGCGACCAGTCGGTGAAGCGCGAGGTCTTGTCGATCTGCTGACCGGCGATGCGCGACACGAGCTGGTCGTAACTCACCTGGTCGCCGTAGCCGCAGACCATTGCGGCAATCTGAGTGTCGAAGAGCGGCCGCGGCACGGCCCCGGCCTGCTTGACGAAGATTTCGATGTCCTGACGGGCGGCGTGAAAGACCTTGAGCACGCCTTCGTCGGCCATCAGCCGGTAGAACGGGTCCAAGTCCAGGCCCGCCGCGAGCGGGTCGATGATGGCCGCCTCGTCCGGCCCGGCCATCTGGATGAGGCAGAGTTGCGCCCAGAACGTGCTCTCGCGCATGAACTCCGTGTCAACCGTGATGAAGGGAGTTTTGGAGAGCCTACCGCAGAAGCCGACAAGCGCGTCACTGTCTGTGATGATCGTGTGTTCGTGGATGTTCGATTCCATGCTCGCTTTAATAGCGAAAGCGGCTCAGCGTGTCGCTTCAAAACGAATCGGGGCGGGCCCGCGAGGACATGATGCGTCACGCCTCGTTGAGCTAGCCGAAGCCCAAAGTGCTACGGCGGCGCCTTCCGATGCGCGAGCTGTCGCCAACGAAGAGGTCAAGCGTCGTCCGCAGCCCTTATTTGGCATCGTGGAAGATGATGCCGAGCGTGTGCCTACGCCCGGACCGGACCCGGCTGACGCCATGGCGCAGGTTGACCCGGTAGATCCCCTTTGCGCCCTGAACCGGACGATGATGGACCGCGAAGGCGACCGCGTCCCCCTGGCGGAGCGGCACGACCTCCGGCCGCGACTGCATGCGCGGCCGCTGCTCGGTCAGCACGAACTCGCCCCCGGCGTGGTCCCGGCCCGGCTCGGTCAGGAGGGCCGCCACCTGGAGCGGAAATGCGAGATCGCCGTAGAGGTCCTGATGCAGGCAGTTGTAGTCGCCCGACTCGTATTGCAGGAGCAACGGCGTCGGCCGCGTCTGCCCGGCCTGGTGACAGAGATCGACGAACTCCGCATGCGTGTCCGGGTAGCGCGTTTCGATCTTCATAAGCTCGTTCCAGCGATTGGCGATCGGCGCAAGCCTTGGATAGAGCGCGGTCCGCAATGCCTCGATCAGGCCGGGAAGCGGATAGGCGAAGTACTTGTACTCGCCCCGCCCGAAGCCGTGACGCGCCATCACGACCTTGCTGCGAAACCTGTCGTCCTCTGGGTAGAAAGCAGCGATCCCGCGGCACTCGTCAGGCGTCAGGAGCTTTTCCAGCACCGCCGAACCCTGCGAGGCGAGATCGTCGGTGATGCGGTTCCAGTCGAACGCGTTCGCGCGGTCGGCGGGGGAGCCGGCGCCCTGGAGAGCGGCGCCGGCGCTTGACTGTACTTTCATGCCGCGGTCTCCCGATCCAGCAGGGCGCGCTTGCGCTCCACGCCCCAGCGGTAGCCGGAAAGCGCTCCATCGGTCCTCACGACACGATGGCATGGTATCGCGACCGCCAGCGCATTCGCCGCGCAGGCCTGGGCCACCGCGCGGATTGCTTTCGGCGCGCCGATCCGCTCGGCGATATGCGTATAATTGACGGTCGTCCCGGCCGGGATCTCCTGAAGCGCACGCCAGACTCGCTGCTGGAATGCCGTGCCGCGCAGGTCGAGCGGCAGATCGAGCCCGAGAGCGGGCGCTTCGACGAATCCGACGACCTTGGCGATGAGATCCTCGAACGCAGCATCGCCGCCGATCAGCCGAGCCTGCGGGAAGCGGTCCTGAATGTCCCGGGCGAGCGCATCGGGATCGTCGCCAAGGAGGATGGCGCAGACGCCCCGCTCGCTTCGCGCGACCAGGATGGAGCCGAGGGAGCATTCACCGATGGCGAAACGGATCTCGGTGTTGGCGCCGCCGGATCGAAACTCGGTGGGTTTCATGCCCAAGGCCTCGTCGGCGTTTTCGTAAAACCTCCCGCTTGAATTGAATCCCGCGCCATAGATCGCGGCGGTGACGCTCGTGCCGGGATGTGAGAGCTCGGCGCGGATGCGAGCGGCCCGGTGGGCGCTCGCGTATTGCTTGGGCGTCAGGCCGGTCGCCGCCTTGAACACCCGGTGGAAATGGTAGGCGCTCATCCCGGCTTTGCGCGCGAGATCGCCCAGCGTCGGAACCTCGTCGGCCGCCTCTATCAGCCGGCAGATACCGGCGACGGTCGCCGCATGCCGTTCCTGCAATCCGGCCTGATCGGGCTTGCACCTCTTGCACGGGCGGAAGCCCGCCCGCTCGGCGTCCGCGCAAGTCAGGTGAAAAGCAACGTTCTCCGGCTTGGCGGACCGCGCGGGACAGGATGGCCGGCAATAGATTCCGGTCGATTTGACGGAGTAGCAGAACGCGCCGTCAGCCGCCCGGTCCCTCGCCTCGATCGCCCGCCACCGCGGATCCTGCTCGGCCGGAATTACGGAAGCTTGGGATTGGTTGAACATCGTCTTGATCCTCGGAGTTCTTCGCCGCTCATTCGTTGAGGCGTATGTAGCCTCGCGCCCGGATCGCGGCACTCCGGGTCTTGCTTTCAAAACAAGATTTTTGCCGCCCGCGCTGCGCCGAGTTCTGGACAGCCGCTAACCGTCTCGGCGGGATCCCGAGCGAGCCCTCCTCGACATTGCCTCAGACCTGTGGCTTGTTTCCTCGGCCACCGACTTGCAGTTTCGGGTGGCGAGCGCGGGCCGGGTCCGGTAGTTTCCGACCATCGAAATGTGGTGCGCACAACCCGATTATCTTGAGACAGCGGCGACTTATGCAAGCAATGGCCATCGGATGGCGGGCTCTCCCGCGCGCGCCGGCCGGGGGGCTTACAAAGCCCCGCCAAAGTTTTTTGCTCGCCAGGTTGCGCGTCACGGGCACGGCGCTGGCTGAAATCGGGATGTAGCCACGATTAGCGAAATCCTCATCCCAATGCAGCCGCACGACGATCCAGACCGCGCGGCCACGCCCGATTTCCTCGCCGGCGGCGGCGAAATGGGACGGCTCATGCGCGCGCACCCCTGGTCGGCGCCGCTCGGCGCGCCCGGAACATGGCGGGTGGCGCTGCGCACGCTCGTCAGCGTCATGCTGGGCTCCAAGCAGCCCATGCTCCTCACCTGGGGTCCCGAACGCACCCTGCTCTACAACGACGGTTACGCCGGGCTCCTGGGGCGCAAGCATCCGGCGGCCCTCGGACGGCCGTTTCTCGACGTGTGGTCGGAGATCCGGGGCGACCTTCAGCCCTTGCTGGATCAGGTCGACGCCGGCGAATCCGTCCAGATGGACGACATCACGCTGATCCTGGAGCGGCACGGCTATCCGGAGGAGACGCACTTCGCCTTCTCCTACACGCCCGTGCTCGACGAGACCGGTCGGGTAGCCGGGTTATTCTGCCCATGCCAGGAGACCACGCAGCAGGTGCTGGCCGAGCGGCGGATCGTCGCCGAGCGCGAGCAATTCGAGAGGCTCTTCGAGCAGGCGCCCGGCTTCATGGCGATGCTGCGCGGGCCGGAGCACGTCTTCGAGCTCGTCAATCCCACCTACATGCAATTGATCGGGCACCGCGACGTGATCGGGAAGCCGGTCCGCCAGGCGCTCCCCGAGATCGAGGGGCAGGGCTATTTCGAGCTGCTCGACGAGGCCTACGCGAAGGCAGAGGCGTTCAAGGGAACCGCTTTGAGAGTCGGCCTGCAGCGCACGCCGGGCGCGGCTGTCGAGGAGCGCTTCGTCGATCTCGTCTATCAGCCCGTCACCGACGCCGAAGGCCGGGTGACGGGCATCTTTGCCGAGGGCTCCGATGTGACGGAGCGCGTGCACGCGGAGGCGGCGCTGCGCGAGAGCGAGGCGCAGTTCCGCACCTTCGCGCAAGCGATGCCCAACCACGTATGGACGTCGCCGCCAGATGGATTGCTCGATTGGTTCAACGACCGCGTTTATGACTACAGCGGCGCTGCTCCGGGCGAGCTTGACGGGCAGGGCTGGGCCGGGATCGTCCATCCCGATGATCTGGCGGCGGCCGGCGAGCGCTGGTTGGCCGCCCTTTCGTCCAAGCAGGAATACGAAGCGGAATTCAGGCTTCGGCGCGCGGACGGCGTCTACCGCTGGCACATCGCCAGGGCGGTTCCCATCCGCGGAGCGGAAGGCGATGTGATGCGCTGGATCGGAACCAACACGGACATCGAGGACCAGAAGACCACCGCCGAGGCGCTGGCCGACCTTAACGCGACCTTGGAACAGCGTGTCGAGGAGAAAGTTCGCGAGCGGGACCGGCTCTGGTCGACCACCAACGATCTCATGGGCACCGCCGGGGTCGACGGCTATTTGAAGGAGTTGAACCCAGCCTGGGGACGCGTGCTCGGGTGGGACGAGGCAACCCTGTTGGGACGACCATTCCTCGACATCATCGACCCCGCCGATCACGCGGCGACCGCTCGGATCGTCGAGCAGCTGGCGCGGGGTGAGGCGGTTCGCGATTTCGTCGACCATCTGCGCGCCAAGGACGGCAGCGCGCGCACGGTGATGTGGAACGCGGTGCCGGACGGTCCCTTGATCTACATCGTCGGCCGCGACATCACCGAACAGCGCGAAATCGAAGATCGCCTTCGTCAGGCGCAGAAGATGGAGGCGGTGGGCCAGCTCACCGGCGGCATCGCGCACGACTTCAACAACCTGCTGACCGGCATCACCGGGTCGCTCGACCTCATTCGCCGGCGTCTGGACGCTAACCGCACGGATGGGC
>JACCSN010000228.1 GCA_013812985.1 Hyphomicrobiales bacterium
ATGTCGATCATCTACTTCCTGATCATCCTGCTCTTGTCCTGGATCTTCTATACGGTGATGACGAATGTCGGCGCCGAGAGCAGGCGCGAGGGCTCCCATGGCTAGCGCGCGCGTCCTTCCGGCAAGCGATCTGCGCGGTGATACAGGCATTCCGCCGGCCGACACGATCCCGCTCGACGCGACGGCGCACCCCCGGACGGAGATCACCGACACAGTCCCCATCAACCGCACGCAGCGGCGGCCGGGCCGGAAGAGCTCCTGGAAATGGGTCGTCCCGGCGCTCTACATCCTGTTCCTGATGCTGCCGATCTACTGGCTGCTCAACATGAGCCTGAAGACAAACTTCGAGATCACCTCACGATTCACGCTGTGGCCGGAAACCTTCACGTTCAGGAATTACACGGTCATCTTCACCGACCCGGCCTGGTATAACGGCTACATCAACTCGATCATCTACGTCGTCCTCAACACGCTGATCTCGGTCACCGTGGCGCTGCCGGCGGCCTACGCCTTCTCGCGCTACCGCTTCCTCGGCGACAAGCATTTGTTCTTCTGGCTCCTCACCAACCGCATGGCGCCGCCGGCGGTCTTCGCCCTGCCCTTCTTCCAGCTCTATTCGGCCTTCGGACTCATCGACACGCACATCGCCGTGGCGATCGCGCACTGCCTGTTCAATGTGCCGCTGGCAGTGTGGATTCTGGAAGGCTTCATGTCGGGCGTGCCGAAGGAGATCGACGAGACCGCCTATATCGACGGCTATTCCTTCCCGCGCTTCTTCGTGAAGATCTTCATGCCGCTCATTGCCAGCGGGGTGGGCGTGGCCGCCTTCTTCTGCTTCATGTTCTCCTGGGTGGAGCTCCTGATCGCCCGGACGCTGACGACCACCGACGCCAAGCCGATCGCGGCGACGATGACGCGGACGGTCTCGGCCTCGGGCATGGATTGGGGGGTGCTGGCGGCGGCCGGCATCCTCACCATCATCCCCGGCGCGCTGGTGATCTGGTTCGTCCGCAACTACATCGCCAAGGGCTTTGCCCTGGGGAGGGTGTGATGATGGGATGTGCTCGTCATCCGATCCTTCGAGGCTCAGCCCTGCGGGCTTCGCGCCTCAGGATGAGGGTTGAGCTAAACTGTGTCCCTCATGCTGAGGTGCGCCTCCGGATACGGTCCGGGGGAGCCTCGAAGCACGCGGAGAGTGGCCAATGACGCTCTCCTGGATGGCCTGGACGCTGCCAACCGCGATCTTCTTCATCGCCATCGCCGGCCTGATCGCCTCGATGGGCGTGTGGGAAGTGGCCCGGCCCGGCGGGCATCCGCGCATCGGCCTGTTCCGCATCGAGACCACGCGCGGCGACCGGCTGTTCATCTCGCTCTTAGGCAGCGCATTCATCTGTTTGGCTTGGCTCGGGCTCGTCGGCCCGAACCTCTGGTGGGCTCTAGCGCTCTCGACCGTCTACGCCATCGGCGTGTTCAAGACGGTGTGAGCGGCGAAGGGATCGGTCCGGCTGTTCCGGCCCGGTGTTTCGAAGAAATCGTCTCTCAAGGGAGGAATACGAATGAGAAAGAATTTGATGGGAACGGTCGCGGTGCTGGCCATGATCGTGCCGGGCGCCGCCTGGGCCGACATGGAAGCCGCGACGCAGTTCCTCGACGCCGAGATCGGCGAGCTCTCCACCCTGTCGCGCGCCGAGCAGGAAGCGGAGATGCAATGGTTCATCGATGCCGCCCAGGCGTTCCAGGGCATGGACATCAAGGTCGTGTCGGAGACGATCACCACGCATGAATACGAGTCGAAGACGCTCGCCCCCGCCTTCACGGCCATCACCGGCATCAGGGTCACGCATGACCTGATCGGCGAAGGCGACGTGGTCGAGAAACTGCAGACGCAGATGCAGTCGAGCGAGAACATTTACGACGCCTACATCAACGATTCCGACCTGATCGGCACGCATTGGCGCTACCAGCAGGCCCGCAGCCTGACCGACTGGATGGCCAACGAGGGCAAGGATGTCACCAGCCCGACGCTCGATCTCGCGGATTTCATCGGCACCTCCTTCACGACGGCCCCGGACGGCGACCTCTACCAGCTGCCCGATCAGCAATTCGCCAATCTCTACTGGTTCCGCTACGACTGGTTCAGCGACGAGAAGAACAAGGCGGACTTCAAGACAAAATACGGCTACGACCTCGGCGTGCCGGTCAACTGGTCGGCTTATGAGGACATCGCCGAATTCTTCACCGGCCGCGACATGGGCACGGGCGGCAAGGTCTACGGCCACATGGATTACGGCAAGAAGGACCCGTCGCTTGGCTGGCGCTTCACCGACGCCTGGCTCTCCATGGCCGGCAACGGCGACAAGGGCATCCCGAACGGTCGGCCCGTGGATGAATGGGGCATCCGCGTCGACGAGAACTCGCGTCCGGTCGGCTCCTGCGTCGCCCGCGGCGGCGACACCAACGGGCCCGCCGCGGTCTATTCGATCAGCAAGTATCTCGACTGGCTGAAGGCCTACGCGCCGCCGGAAGCTCAGGGCATGACCTTCTCCGAATCAGGTCCGGTCCCGGCCCAGGGCGCCATCGCTCAGCAGATCTTCTGGTACACGGCCTTCACCGCCGATATGGTCAAGGCGGGTCTGCCGGTCGTCAACGAGGACGGCACGCCGAAGTGGCGCATGGCCCCCTCGCCGCACGGCGTCTACTGGCAGGAGGGCATGAAGCTCGGTTACCAGGATGTGGGCTCCTGGACGATCCTGAAGTCCACCCCGGACGACCGCGCCAAGGCCGCCTGGCTCTACGCGCAGTTCGTCACCTCCAAGACCGTGGACGTGAAGAAATCCCATGTCGGCCTGACCTTCATCCGCGAGAGCACGATCCGCGACGAAAGCTTCACGGAGCGCGCGCCCGAGCTCGGCGGCCTTGTCGAGTTCTACCGCTCGCCGGCCCGCGTGCAGTGGTCGCCGACCGGTACCAACGTGCCGGACTATCCGAAGCTCGCGCAGCTCTGGTGGCAGGCGATCGGCGACGCCGCGGCCGGCGCGGCGACGCCGCAGGAAGCCATGGACTCGCTCTGCGCCGAGCAGGAGCAGGTGCTTGAACGTCTCGAGCGCGCCGGCGTCCAGGGCGATATCGGCCCGAAGATGAACGAGGAAGCCTCGGCCGAGGAATGGTTCGCGAAGGCCAAGGCGGAAGGCGGGCTCGCCCCGCAGCCGAAGATCGAGAACGAGAAGGAGCAGCCGCAGACCGTCAGCTACGACGAGCTGATCAAGAGCTGGGAAGACGCCAACGCCGCGAAGCAGTAACCGGCGATAGCTGACTTGAGACATCGTGGCCGGGGTTTCGCTCCGGCCACGATCCTTGGTTCGCCTTGCACCGAGGTAGCGGGTCCGTTCGCGCCGCGCTGTTCAAGCGCCCCGGATC
>JACCSN010000237.1 GCA_013812985.1 Hyphomicrobiales bacterium
GCAATCCGGATCCCGAATGCGAGGAATGCTCCGCCCAACGCGAGCCTTGTATCGGCGCGCCCGGACATGCGATCGCGCAGACGCTGCAGCGCCAGCGCGCCCGCGGCTGGCGCGACAGCTGTCCGGATGTTCATCGGACCAGTACTCACAACTTCCTGTCGGCTTTGGGCAAGCCTGGAAGCGCGGCGCTTCCCGATGATCTGCGCCGCACAAGAGAAGGTATGGCAAGGAGTTCCCTGAAACCGGGTTCAACGTCATCCCAGACAAAGGTGTCGGAGAACTCCTTGCCCGTGATCCAGCCGACCGGCTGAAACGCGAAGTTGGCGAGCGACCCGGCCGTGCGGAGCGCCGATCCGGCGCCCTCCTCGGAGGTTCGAATCAGGATGTCGTATGCATTGATGAGAGCATTTCGCCCGCGCACGCCAATGCGGTAGGCCGGCTGCTGCGCCTCGCGGCCCTCGACCAACAAATCATAGAGCGCGCCCGGAAAGTCGACCCCGAGGGCCAGGGGCAGCGGCATCGAGCCCCAGGGACGGGCATTAATTTCAAGCAGGACCCAATCCCTCGTGGTCGGGTTGAGACGGAATTCGAACATCGCAAGGCCAGTGAACCCAAGGTGGCCAACGATTCGGGCGACTGCGGTCATGAGTTCGGAATCGAGCGCCTCGCTGACTCTGAGCGAACTGCCGCCGCCCGAATAGGGCTCGTGAATCCGACGGTGCTGGAATGCCACCAGGATGCGGCCGGACGTCGCCAATACCGACACGCCGACCCCGACGCCAGGCACGAAAGCCTCGATGATATGGCCATCCGGATCCGATATGTCTTGAAGAGCTCGGCTAAGCTCGTTTGCATCTCTGAGGATTTCGACGCTGCCGCGTCGGTCGAGCGAGCGCAGCGTGTAGGAGTGGCGGGGTTTCAGCACGAGCGGGAGGCCGAATCGCTCGATGGCGGACGCGGCGGATTCGACCTTTGAAACAACGTCGCCGCTGGCGACCGAGACCCCAAGCCGGCCTGCAAGCCGGCGCGTCCGGTGCTTGTCGAACAGCCAGCTTATGGCGGAAGGCGATGGTAGCGCGATGGTCGTGCCGTTGAACGCGTCTCGCCGGGAGTCGATGGCGAGGATCGAACGATCGCAACACGGGATCACAAGCGCGAAGCGGGTCGCCTCGAGATGGGCGCGAAGCGAATCGCACCAGGCGTCCAGGTCGCGGCTCAAATCAGGGAGCACGATCTTTTCGGCGACATAGCGCGACGTGAGGGCCGGCGCGTCAGGATCAAACGGGGCAACGTGGACGCGCAGCCCTTTGCGGCCGAGCGAGCGGACAATCGCCAGGAAACTCCTGGTGTCGTCCCCGATGACGAGCACATCCTGCTGTTTAGCCGGCATTTATTTGCTCCGATGCGCCCCGAACGCGCTTGGATTGGCGGTGGTTATTCTGTTTGCCCACGCGGAGAATTTTAGTGATGTTGAAGCTTCACGATGCCCCTATATATTTCACAATATGTTTAGAGCGCTTCGCCCCTTTTCCGGTATACTTGCTGAATGGTTTAGACGGTTGTGCGCCGCTCCGCTGCGGCGGACGTCTGACGGTCAGGACCGAACGGTTTATGCCTTGAGAGCGGGAGTTTGAGCCGCAAGCCGGAGCCGCGTGCTTCTCGGCGAGCCGATGCCGCCGACCCTCGCGCGGACGGATGTCCGATTCTCGCCGGGCGTCCGGGAAAAATTCTAGGAGGACAGGCGAGATCTAAATGAGAAGCGGCTCGGCCAGGTCCGCTGCCACGTTCCACAACCCGGCGTCGTCATTGGCGGCCGCGTTCACCCGCGTGGACACCGGGACGCAGGTGAAGAGTTCGTCGGGCGCCGGCCTGAGCAGCGCCGCCGCCTCGTCCGGGTCCGTCTCCGGCGACAGCCACGCCGCGAAATTCTCCGGCGCCACCACAGCCGGCATGCGGTCGTGGATCGCCCTCAGGCATTCGTTGCAGGACACCGTGACGATCGCCGCCGTGTCGATCTCCGCGCCGTCGTTTCCAGACCACGTCTCCCAGAGGCCGGCGAAGGCGAGGAGCTCGTCGCCTCCGGGGCGGATCGCGAAGGGCTGCTTGGGGCCGCTGGCGCGTCTCCGCCATTCGTAGAAGCCGGAGGCCGGGACGAGGCAGCGCCGGCGTCGGTAGGCGTTGCGGAACGCCGGCTTGTCGGCGACGCTCTCCGCCCGGGCGTTGATGAGGAGCGGCAGCTTCTTCAGATCCTTGGCCCAGGCCGGGATGAACCCCCACCGCATCGGCGCGAGCTCGCGGCCGCGCGGCGTCTGCCGGACGACGACGATCGGCTGCGTCGGTGCGATATTATAGCGCGGCGGGGTCAGCCGCTCGTCGACGGCCGGCAGCTTAAAGAGGAGGCGGATCGCCTCGGCATTGGCTATGAGCGTGTATCGACCGCACATCGGATAGGCTCAGGTTTCGCGCGAAGATGGTGAGCTTGTCTAGCACCGGCAACGGCACGTCCGAAACGGAGGCGTCGAGCATCGTCGTGCTGCGGCGCGATGCCGTCCTCATGGTGCAACGCGCCCGCGCCCCGTTTGCGGGACTCTGGAGCTTCCCGGGCGGCCGCGCGGAGTCAGGCGAGGACGCCGAGGCGACCGCGCGCCGCGAACTCATGGAGGAAACCGGGCTGACGGTCGGGCCGATCGTTGCCCTCGGCGACTTTCAGCCGGCGCCGGAACGCTCGGCACTGCGGCTTACGGTCTTCGCCGCCCGCGCCGGCGAAAGCGCTCCCAAGGCCGGAGACGACGCGCTCCGCGCCGAATTCGTCCCCTACGAGAGCGTGCTCCTGCGGCCGAGAACGGCCGGCTCGGCCGGCTGGATCGCGTGGGCTCTGGTGGCGCTTGCCGAGCCGCCCCTGCTATGATTCGCAGCGCAAGCAATTTCGCGAGTTGGACGCGGGCCGCAAGGAGACGCCCGATGCGGCCCCCTTCTCGGGCCCTTGCGCTCGCGCTTTTCTTGGCTCTCACCCTGCTTTCAGGCCCGGCAGCCGCGCAGGAGCCGGAGGTGGAGCCTGACACCGAGCAATCCTCGGAGCCCGACGCGACCGGCGAGGCGGGAGAGGTCGGACCCCCGGCGCCGCCCGCCGAGGCCCCGCCGCCGATCTACGAGGAACAGCTCTTGCGGCTGTCGGAGATCCTGGGCTCGCTTTCCTTCCTGCGGCAGCTTTGCGGCGCGACCGATTCCGCCGTCTGGCGCGACGAGATGAGTGCGCTCCTGGCTGCGGAGCAGCCCGGGCCGCAGCGGCGGGCGCGGCTGATCGGCCGCTTCAACCACGGCTTCGAGACCTTCAACGCCGTCTACCGGACCTGCACGCCGTCCGCCCGCCTCTCCATCAGTCGATACCTTGGCGAGGGGCAGACCCTTTCCAACAACGTGCGAAGCCGCTACAGCCAGTAACCTTGGGAATTAACGTTCTCTTCACGTTTGCGTGCGCAGCGGGAAACGCTGTGCTACGTGGTGGGATCGAATGGATGTCAGGGGCGACATGGACGATCTCAGCCAGCAGGAAACGGACGAGCTGCGCGTCCAGAAGCGAGAGGCTTTCGCCCGTTTGTCGGCGGTCTGGCAGGACGCGCTGGGCGCGGGCATCGAGCCCGACGTCCTCGCCCATGTCGCCCTCTTCGCGGCGCTTGGCGATCTCGTCGCCACCTATGGCGAGACCGCGGTCGCGGATTTCGCCGAGCGGCTGCCCGGCCGGATTTCTTCAGGTGAGTTCACGATCCCCCTCGTCCTGAATTGAATTTGCCGGGTTCTGGCGGAGGCTGTCGCGCGAGCTAGCTATCGTCGCGCGTCGCGGCCCGCTAGACAGGTAGAGAACCGTCTCGGACCGCCGCCATGCCTCCAAGGTCGATCGCATATTGCCTTGCTTTCGTCCTGTCGCTGCCGTCGGCGGGCGCCCTGGCGCTTTCGATCGAGCTGTCCCAGGCCGAGGTCGGGACGCAAGGCGCTGGCGCCGCGGCTCCGTCTGGGTCGCCTTCGCTGCCCCAAATTTTCCGCTCCGACGCCGATCTGCCGGAGCCGGTCCGGCAAATGCGGCTGCGGCTCATGGAGGCCGCGAGGACCGGTGACCTCAATCGGCTGCGCGCGCTCATGGACGAGCAGCCGGAGCCGCCGGCTGTTTCCCTCGGCAATGCTGGCGATCCGATCGAATACCTGAAGGCGCTGGCGACCGACGCCGAGGGCCGCGAAATCCTGGCGATTCTCCTGGAGGTGCTGGAGGCCGGGTTCGTCCGCGTTCAGGCCGGCGCGCCGGACGAGCTCTATGTCTGGCCCTATTTCGCGCAATATCCGCCGGATTCGCTGACCCCGCCGCAGCTCGTCGAATTGTTCACCTTGTTGACCGCCGCCGATTACGAGGAGATGCGCTCCTATGGCTCCTACACCTTCTTTCGCGTCGGCATAGCGCCGGACGGCCGCTGGCTGTTCTTCCTGGCCGGCGACTAATTCCGCGTAGCCGGCGCTTATTCCGCCAGCGGGGCGCGGCCCGCCACGCTCTCAGCCCGCGTTGCAGGCTTTGATCGCCGAAGGCGCCGGCCGCGCGCCTTCGGCCGGTGGGGCGAAGACGGCGAGATAGCCGATGTTGCCTTCGAGCTGATGCATAGCGGTCTGGGTGTAGCCGACGGCCTCGAACTCGCACTTCAGCAAAGCGGGCGGCGTGCCGTGGTTTTCGGTCGGGCGGTCGAGGTCCACCACCCCGACCTTGGCGCCCGGCTTAAGCGCCGGGGCGAGGTTGTGCAGAAAGGCGTAGGGCTGCTCGATCTCGTGATACATGTGGACCATGAGAGCGGCGTCGATCGAGCCGGGCTGGAGGCGGGGGTCGTGCGGGTCGCCGAGCGCGAGCGTGATGTTCTGGAGGTTCTTCTCCTTCGCCGTCTTGTCCAGCATGGCGAGGTATTCGGGCATGATGTCCTCTGCGATGATGCGGCCGGTGTCGCCGACGACGGGCGACAGGCGGACGCTGTCGTAACCAGAGCCCGCGCCGATGTCGGCCACGGTCATGCCGGGCTTCAGCTCCATGAGGCGGGTGAGCTGGCCGGCTTCGTCAGCGGCGTCGCGATTTTGTTCCGTCCACCAGGTGTGGGACACGATCCCGGCCACCGGCCGGTCGGGCGCGGGGAAGGTCGCGGGCGCTTCGCCGGCGGGCGCGAGCGGCTGCATTTGCTGCGCGCCGGCCGCGACCGGCAAGGCGAGCGCGAACACCAAAGCGATCTGCGAAACGAGCTTCATGGAATCGGACCCTTGATCTGACCCCCGTCTCCTAAATGGGACGGTCGTGCACTTTGGCCCGTCAACTCTTCTTGAGGACCCGGTGCGCGCTCCAGCTTGGTAAGGTGGAGAATATCGAGGTGTTGATGCGGAGCCGCCTGCCGACCGCCGCCGAGAGCCAGGCTGCGCGCAGAGCAAGCGATATGGCGCTCGCCGCCGCCGCTCCGCCGATGCCGAATGGAATGACCAGCGCGACCGCCAGCGCCACGTTGACCGCGACGACCACCAGATAGGTTTTGGCGGACAGGCTGCCGTTGCCCGTCATGTTGAGGACGTCTTCCGCCGGCCCGGCCGCGACGCGGGCGACGATTCCGAGGGCCAGGATGGCCAGAGCCATATAGCCGGCCTCATAGCCCTGGCCGAACATGGCGAGCAGCCAGTCGCCCGCCGCGATGATGACGGCTACCGCCAGCCCGGCGACGGCGAAGGTGGTCACCGCCACATGGCGGGTCAGCCGCTGCAGCTCGCCCTGGTCGCCGCGCGTATGGCTCGCCGCGAGGAGGTGCGCCGTGCCGACGGTGGCGGCGAACGGCACCAGGTTGACCACCTGGATGATCCGCGTCGCGGCGAAGTAGACGGCGATCTCGGCCGGGCTCACGAAGAAGGAGAGCACGAGGATGTCGGCGAAGGAGGTGAGGTGGGAGGCGCCATAGAGGACGGCGAAGGGCACGGAGCCGCCGATCCACTCGCGCACGCGGTATGATCGCGGTCCGGCCGGCAGCACCCGCCGCAGCCGGATCAGGAGATCGACAGCCTGGTAGACGAGCGACACGACCAGCACCGCGACAAGGCAGACGAAGCCGTTCGCCGCGGTCGCTTCGAAGCCGAGCCACACCGCCGCCACCATGAAGAGGAGCAGAAGTGCGTGGCGCAGGATATAGATCGGCAGGAGCGCCCGCACCGTCCAGCCGAAGCTGCGGTCCACGGCCTCCAGGAAGCACTGCATGCAGGCGAAAGGGACCGCGAGCGCCATTAGCATCATGGGGATGAGATACGCCTCGCCAATCCAGCGCGCCGCCAGCGGGAGCGCCAGCACGAGCAGCACCCCGGTGGCCACCGAGACGAGGATGACGACGATCGGCGCGACCAGCAGGAAGCCGCGCAGATGCGCCGCCTCGCCGCGTTCCTTAAGCTCGGCGATGTAGCGAAGCGGAGAATTGCCGAAGCCGAGTGTGGACACGGCGGTGAACACCATGAACCAGACCCAGGTGTAAGCGAAGACGCCGTATTCGAACTGGCCCATCAGCCGCGCCAGGACGACCTGGGCCAGATAGGCGAGGGCGGCGTTGGCGAGCCGGACGAGGAGCGCCGCCGCAGAGCCGCGCCGCGCCGCCGATGCCGCGTCGGACCGCGTGAAGAAGCTGCGCGACAATCGAGCAAGGCTGCGCACGCGTCTCTCCGATTTCGCTGGTCCGGTCGTCAGGGCGGATGCCGCGCATGAATCCGTCAGGTTCATGCTGCCCCAAACTGAATGAACGACGCGTTTCCTGCCGCTTGCCGCCGAACCTGCCCGAGGACGAACGGCTTCAGGCGTATCGTGGATGAATTTGGCTCCCCGGGAATGGATTCGAACCATCGACCCGGCGGGAAACAACCGCCTGCTCTACCGCTGAACTACCGGGGACCATGCCGCTTCGTGCGCTGCTTCCTTGAGGAAACACACCGAATTAGCCGCGTAACCTTAATTAAACTTGGACCGTCCGGGCGCGGTCGGGACTGGTAATGCTTGTCGCGGCTCTTCGTAAGCGGCCGTGGCGATCGATGAGATTAGCCTGCGGGAAAGGCTGAAATGCGGGAAACCGATATCGCCATCGTCGGCGGCGGGCTGGCCGGCGCGACGGCCGCCGCCATGCTCGGGCGCGCCGGTGTTCGGGCGGTCCTGGTCGACCCTCATGCCGCCTATCCGCCGGATTTCCGCTGTGAGAAGCTTGACGCCTCGCAGGTCGAACTCCTGCGCAAGACCGGCCTCGCCGAAGCGGTGCTTCGAGCGGCCACGCCCGACGGCCAGGTCTCGATCGTGCGCTACGGCCGGTTGGTCGACCGGCGGCCGAACTCTCAGTACGACATCTTCTACGACACACTGGTCAATACGATCCGGGCTAAAATTCCAGACAGCATCGAAGTCCTCGGCGCCAAGGCGAGGGTCGTCTCGACCGGGCCGGACCGGCAAAAAGTTGCGCTTTCGACGGGCGAAGAGATCTCCGCCCGCCTCGTGGTCATGGCGAACGGGTTGAACAGCGCCTTGCGTCAGACGATGGGGATGACGCGCCGAGACATCAGCAAATGCCACTCGATCAGCATCGGGTTCGATCTGATCCCGGTTGGCCGGCCGAGCTTCGATTTCCGCGCCTTGACCTATTATCCCGCAAGCCCGGCCGATCGGCTGGCCTACCTCACGCTGTTTCCGATCGGCGCCACGATGCGGGCGAATTGCTTCGTCTATCGCGACTTCGACGATCCCTGGCTGCGCCAGCTCCGCGAAGCGCCTTTGAAGACCCTGGCGCAAGCCATGCCGGGGCTCCTGGAGTTGACGGGGAAATTCGAAGTCCGCGGCTTCATCAAGATCCGCCCCGTCGACCTGTATGTCACCGAGGGGCACAGGCAGCACGGGATTGTGCTCGTCGGAGATGCTTTCGCAACGTCCTGCCCGGCCGCCGGAACCGGCGCCAACAAGGTCTTCACCGATGTGGAGCGCCTCTGCAAAGAGTACATTCCGCAATGGCTGCTGACGCCTGGAATGGGCGTGGAAAAGGTAAGCGCTTTTTACGACGATCCGGCCAAGCAAGCGTCGGATCGAGACTCCGCTTGGAAAGCCATGTATTTGCGCTCGCTGTCGATTGACACCGCGTTGCAATGGCGGGCGCGCCGCGCGGCGAAGTTTGTCCTCCAGCTTGGCCTGGGCAAGCTGCGGCGAATGTCGCATCTTATCTCGACGAGACCGGCATATCCGGACAGGCCCGCCCGCGCCGGGGGAGGCTCGAGCGTCCGATGAATTCCGCTTCAGGGGGCTTCATGGTTCAGCTCAAGCGCGCCGCCACCGTGCCGGCGGCGTTCCGTCGCGCGGTTGATGCGGCGGCGTTGCGATCCCGGCTGCGTGGACAAGGACCCTCCGGCGGGTCGCGAACACAGCCTTCGTCTGTCAACTCGGCGGCGAGGATGTCGCGTTCCGGCGCAAGGCTCCGCGTCTATGACGATCTGTTCGCCGTCGAGCGCGAGTGGAAACGCCTGGAAATAAGCGCCGAGGGCACGGCGTTTCAGAGCTTCGACTGGCTGGCCGCGTTCATCCAGCATGTTGCTCCGAGCCGCGACATCAAACAGGCTATCGTCTGCGGCTGGGACCTGGACGGCGAGCTTCTCTTTGTCTTTCCTTTCGCCATTGAGAAGAAGGGGCCGATCCGGAGCCTGGTATGGCTCGGTTCGGACCTTTGCGACTACAACGCGCCGATCTGCTCGTCCGAATCCCTCACTAAGTTTTGCGCCGATAATTTCGATCTGCTCTGGGCGGAGGTTATTGCGCTCTTGAGGAGTGATCCACGTTACCGTTTTGACCTGATCGATCTTCAGAAGATGCCGGACTGCATCAACGGCGTGAAGAACCCATTCCTGGCGCTGCCGGTTTTCCCCCACACGAGCAGCGGCCATCTTGTCGAGCTTGGGACGACCTGGGACAGCTTCTACGCCGCCAAGCGCTCCAGCTCGACACGGAAGCGGGAGAGGCGCCAGCTTCGGCAGATGTCCGACCACGGCGAGGTCCGCTTCGTCCGGATGCGCGAACCGGCGGAGATCGAAACGACGCTGGAGACCTTGTTCCGGCAGAAATCCGCCTGGTTCGCCCGGACAGGCGTGGCGAACATATTTGCCCGGCCGGGGTATCGCGACTTCTTCCGGGAGCTTGCGACCGATCGCGGCATGCAGGACATGGTGCACCTGCACCGATTGGACATCGGCAGGGCCATCGCGGCGACCAGCTTCGGCCTCCTCTGGGGCACTCGCTTCTATCTCGTCCTCTCAAGCTATACGGACGGGGACCTGGCCCGCTTCGGCCCCGGGCGCGCCCACCTTCACGAGCTTTTCCGGTTCGCCATCGAGAACGGCTGCACGGAGCTCGATCTCACGATCGGCGACGAGCCCTACAAGTTCGAATGGTCGGACCGGCAGGTCCTTTTGTTCGATTACCTCTCCGCCAGCACCGTTCGAGGCGGCCCCGTCGTGGTGACGATGAAGGCGCTTCGGCAAGCCAAAGGCGTCGTGAAGACGACGCCGGCCTTGTGGAGCGCCTTTGTGCGCGCACGGGCCTTGCTGGGATCGACTCGATCCAAGCAGCCGCAGTTGCAAGGTGAGCACGGCAACGGCGGCGCGCTGGCGTGACGAGCCAGATATGGTGCTGGTGATGAGCCGAGGCCTGTAAGGAAGCCTGGCTTTTTGCTATCTGTCCGTCAGGAGGATGTGATGAGCGACAGCCAAACCATCATGGTCGATCTCGGCGAGTTCGGGCCCCGCGTGCAGGCAAGGATTGATTCCGGCGAGTTCGAAACAGCCAGCGACGTGATCCGAGCCGGGATCGAGGCGCTGGACCGCGAAGATGCGGATTTCGACCGATACCTTAGGGAAAAGGTCGCGGAATCGCTTAACGATCCGCGTCCGAGCATTCCGGCCGACGAGGTTTTCGATCGGATCCTGCGGAGGCACGAGGAGTTGATTCAGAAGCATAAATCGTGAGCCGCGACGTTATCTACCGGCCTGCTGCCGAGGCTGATCTTAAAGCCATTTACGATTATATAGCTCGGGACAGTCGTGAAAACGCGTTGCGTTTCCTAGAACGGATACGAACGAGGGCTGATTCCCTCTCCGACTTTCCACAACGGGGGACTCGGCGTGACGATGTTTCTCCGGGTCTGCGCACTTTTGGAATTGAGCGACGGGTAACGATTGTATTCCGCGTAACCTCGGACAGTGTTGAGATCGTCAACGTTTTGTATGGAGGACGGGACATTGAACTCGCCCTGCGCAGCAATTGACAAGCATGCCTCAAGCCTCCCTCCATGACCGCGCCGTCGTCCGGATCACCGGCCCCGATTCCGGCGCGGTTCTGCACAACGTGCTCACCCTCGACCTGCCGGACGTTGATCGTCACGGCAGCGGCTATGGCGCGCTGCTGACGCCGCAGGGGAAAATCCTGTGGGATTTCGTCCTTCATAGGCTTCCGGACGGCTATGCCGCCGACCTGCGCGCCGATCAGGCCGAAGCCTTCGCCAAGCGGCTGGCGCTTTACAAGCTTCGCGCCAAAGTGGAGATCGCCGCCGCGCCGGACCTGGCGGTCTTCGTGGAGTGGCCGGAGTCGCCGGAGCATCCCGCGGATCCGCGGCTGGCGCTGCTCGGCAGCCGCTGGCTTGCGCCGGCCGGCTCGGTCGCAACCGCCGCCGCCGCCGATTGGCATCGCCACCGGATCGCGCTCGTCATCCCGGAGGGCGGCGTCGATTTCGTCTTCGGCGACACGTTTCCGCACGACGCCGCCATGGACTCCCTGCACGGCATCGCTTTCGACAAGGGCTGCTACATCGGCCAGGAGGTGGTGAGCCGCATGCGCCATCGGGGCACGGCGCGCCGCCGCATCGTCGCGCTCCACGCCGCCGGAATCCTGCCCGAGCCCGGCGCTGAGATTACTGCCGGAGATCGCCCTCTCGGCCGGCTCGGCTCGTCGGCGGACGGGCGCGGCATCGGTCTCGTCCGCCTGGACCGGCTCCGCGCCGCCCTTGATGCGGGTGTGCCTATCCTGGCCGGCGGCGAGGAGGTCGGCGTTGAGCTGCCTACCTGGGCCACCTATAGCTGGCCCGCCGACGCGGCGGCCGGGGAGGACTGAGCGGCGATGCCCGACAAGGCTGGCGCGCCGCCCGGCGCCTGGCAGCGCATGCTGTCCGGCCGTCGGCTGGATCTGCTCGATCCCTCGCCGCTCGATATCGAGGTGGAGGACATCGCCCACGGCCTGGCTCGCGTCGCCCGCTGGAACGGCCAGACCGTCGGCGACCACGCCTTCTCGGTCGCCCAGCACTCGCTCCTCGTCCAGCGGATCTTTCAGCTCCAGCAGCTTGGCGCATCGGCCCGCGACGGCTTGGCGGCGCTCCTGCACGACGCGCCGGAATATGTGATCGGCGACATGATCTCGCCCTTCAAGTCGGTTCTCGACGGCGCCTACAAGGCGGTCGAGCGCCGCCTGCTCGCCGCCGTGCACCTGCGCTTCGGCTTGCCCGCCGAACTGCCTGAGCCGGTGCTGCGGCGGATCAAAAAGGCCGATCAGGTGTCCGCCTATTGGGAAGCCGTGCGCCTCGCCGGCTTCGCGGAAGCGGAGGCGCTGCGCTTCTTTGGCCGGCCCGGCGGGATCGGCGGCGATCAGCTGGCTGGCTTTCTCGATCCTTGGCCTGCAAAGGAGGCCGAATCCCGCTATCTGGCGAGCTTCGAAGTTCTGGCCGGCAAGGCCGAAGCCGCCCAGCACTCGCCTCCGAAAGCAGAGAAAAGGACGGGACGCCCATGACCGCCATCTATGTCTGCCCGCTGTCGCGGCTGGCGGAAACGGTTTCGCGCTCCGGCGCCCGCCATGTCGTGACGTTGATCGACAAGGACACGCCGGTGCCGAGGCCAACGGACGTGCTTGCCCCGGACCACCTCTTCATCGGCGTGAACGACATCTGCGAGCCGATGGACGGCATGATCTGTCCGGGCAACGAGCATGTGGAGGAGTTCCTCGATTTCGCCCGCCGCTGGGATCGCCAGGCGCCGGTTGTCGTGCACTGCTTTGCCGGCATCAGCCGCTCCACCGCGGCGGCCTATTCGGCCTTTTGCGCGCTCCGCCCCGACCTCGACGAGGCGGAGATCGCCACCCGCCTCCGCGGCCGCTCGCCGGAAGCCACGCCCAATGCCCGCATCGTGGCGGTCGCCGATGCAATCCTGAAGCGGGACGGGCGGATGGTTCGTGGAATCGAGGCCATCGGCCGCGGCGTCGATGCGATGGAGGGCAGCATTTTCGCGCTCCGCCTTGATGAATGACGCGACCGCTTCGAAGGCGGCGGCAGCAGGACGGCAGGTCGCCAGCCGCGTGCCGCTCATCTTCATCCGCCACGGCGAGACCGACTGGAACCGGGAGGCGCGGCTGCAAGGGCAGCAGGACATCCCGCTGAACGGGCTCGGGCGCCGGCAGGCGGAGCGGAACGGCCGCGCGCTCGCCGGAGTGCTCGCCGCCGGCGACTGGCGCGCCATCGCCTCGCCGCTGTCACGCGCCGCCGAGACCATGCGCATCTTGCTCGCGGCCGCCGGCAGGCCGGATGTTGGCTTTGAAATCGACCCGATTCTGAAGGAGATCTCTTACGGCGATTGGGAGGGGCTTACTCTGGCCGAGGTCGCTCACCGCGACGCGGACGGCGCCCGCGCCCGCGAGCGCGACAAATGGAGTTTCGTCCCGCCCGCCGGCGAAAGTTACGCGCTGGGCGCCGAACGCGTCGGAGCCTGGCTTGAGAGCCTCGATGGCCCGAGCCTCGTCGTCGCCCATGGCGGCATCCTGCGCATCCTGCTGCACCTTCTGGCCGGGCTGCCATCGCATGACGCCCCGTACCTCGCCACGCCGCAGGACCGCGTCGTCCTTTTCACCCGGACGGCGGTGTTCACGATCTGAGAGCTTGTGAATCGTTTCCAAGGTTCCGCAATCAAGTCTGAGTTTGACCAACCTCGAGGTTTGTCATCCCGGTTTGGCCGGAGGCCAAGACCGGGACCCATAAACGCCGGCGCATGCGCGGAGAGCGACGACGTCGAAGCACTTTCGGCGAGCTTCAGCGTTTATGGGTCCCGGACAGGCGCTGCGCGCCTTCCGGGATGACAATCGCGCAAATGGGACGCGCATGTGTTCTGGGGAATCCACCCACGAAAGGGAGCGGGATGCGGTCGGGGATCGATTCACAAGCTCTGAATTTGACCGGCCCCAGCGCCGCGCCTAAGAAGCCGCGAGCTCGTCCCATCCTTCATGTCCCATAACAGCTTCGGCCATCTCTTCAGCGTGACCACCTGGGGCGAGAGCCACGGGCCGGCGATCGGCTGCGTCGTCGACGGCTGCCCGCCGAGAATCCCGATCACCGAGGCGGAGATCCAGCGCTATCTCGACAAGCGCCGGCCGGGCCAGTCGCGCTTCACCACACAGCGACGCGAGCCGGACCGGGTCCGGATCCTCTCCGGCGTCTTCGAGGACGACCGCACCGGCGGGCTCGTCACCACCGGGACGCCGATCGCGCTGCAGATCGACAACGTCGACCAGCGCTCCAAGGATTATTCGGAGATTCGCGACCGCTACCGCCCCGGCCACGCCGACTACACCTACGACGCCAAATACGGCATCCGGGACTACCGCGGCGGCGGCCGATCCTCCGCCCGCGAGACCGCCATGCGTGTCGCCGCCGGGGCGATCGCGCGCAAGATCGTGCCGGGGCTCGACATCCGCGGCGCGCTGGTCTCCATCGGCGAGATCGGGATCGAGCGCGCGCGCTGGAACTGGGCGGAAATCGACCGGAACCCGTTCTTCTGCCCGGACGCGGAAACGGCGAAAAGCTGGGAAGGCTACCTGGACGGCATCCGCAAGGCCGGCTCCTCGGTTGGCGCCGTGGTGGAGGTTGTGGCGGACGGCGTGCCCGCGGGCCTCGGCGCGCCAGTTTATGGCAAGCTCGACGCGGAGATCGCCGCCGCCTTGATGTCGATCAACGCGGTCAAAGGCGTCGAGATCGGCAACGGTTTCGAAGCTGCCCGCATCCGTGGCGAGGAGAATGCGGACGAGATGCGCGCCGGCAACGACGGCCGGCCGATCTTCCTGTCCAACCACGCCGGCGGCATCCTGGGCGGCATTTCCACCGGCCAGCCGATCGTGGTCCGCTTCGCTGTCAAGCCGACCTCCTCGATCCTGACGCCCGTGCGCGGCGTGACGCGCTCAGGCGAGGACGTGGACGTGGTCACCACGGGCCGCCACGACCCTTGCGTCGGCATCCGCGCCGTGCCCGTCGGCGAGGCGATGCTCGCCCTGGTCCTGGCCGATCACTACCTGCGCCACCGAGGCCAGACCGGAGGGGTCTAGCTGTCGCTGCCCGTCTCG